>JBKJKH010000651.1:0-48327 GCA_046597595.1 Gemmatimonadaceae bacterium | reverse complement strand
TGATTTCGCCTGCGGCGCGGCGGCGTTTCTCATCGCCTCTGCTGTAACGCGCGGGTTCGACGCCCCGGTCATACCGGTGGTCGCAATCGCGATGCTTATGGGCCTCCTGGTCGCGTTCGCGAACGCTTCGTTCGGCGGGTATCGCACCATCTGGCACTACACCAGCCTGGCAGAAGCAGCGATGCTTGGCATCGCCTCTGTGGTTGTGTTCGCCGCCTTGATCCTGATTGCGGTGACCAATGCGGTGCCGATGGCCCGCGCCGCGATACTCCTCACGCCACTCCTGACACTCGCGTTCACGGGCGGCATCCGGATCCTTCGTCGCTGGCACGTCTCCTTTGGTAAGCGCCGCGACCGGATGCGTCGCAGAGGCGAGCAGGGTGAAACGGTGCGCCGCGTGCTGATTGCGGGCGCTGGCGATGCCGGCCTCATGGTCAGCCGCGACTTTGCGTATGGCGCGCCGCGTGGCCTGGCTCTCGTCGGGTTCCTCGACGACGACCAGCGGAAGGTCGGGACGGTGCTGAATGGGGCTCCCGTCCTCGGCCCGATGTCCGACCTGCTCGCGATCGCCGCGCGATATTCGATTTCAGAACTTGTCGTGGCGATGCCTTCCGCGCCGCCGCACGTCGTCCGGTCCCTCATGCGGACTGCGGAAGACAGCGGCATTCGCGTCCGCCACATCCCCGGCATTGCCGACCTCGTTGCCGGCTCGCAGGACGTTCACCGTCCGGGGAGCGTCACCCTGCACGAACTGGTCGATCGCACCACGCTCGACCGCGACCGGTATCGCGGTTCCGAAGACGGGGGGCGCCGCGTGCTGGTCACGGGTGGCGCAGGATTCATCGGCTCGCATCTCGTCCGCCTGCTGCTGGATCGTGGCTATCACGTCCGGATCCTCGACAGCTTCGCGTATGGGCGTGCCGGCATCGATGACATCGAGGATCATCCGCGGCTGGAAGTGCTCCAGGGCGACATCTGCAACCTGCGCGACGTCAGCTACGCAGTACGCGACGTGGATGGAGTGCTGGCGCTCGCCGCGATTGTGGGCGACCCGGCCTGCAACCTGGATCCTGAAGAAACGATCAACCTGAACTACGCGTCGACGAAAATCCTCGTCGAGGCCTGCAACTTCTACGGCGTGCGACGGCTGGTCTTTGCGTCGAGCTGCAGCGTGTACGGCGCGAGCAACAACACCGTCCTCACGGAACGGTCGCGGCTGAATCCGGTCTCCCTCTATGCGCGCACGCGCGTGTTGAGCGAGAACATCATCTTCGACCGCCGCGGCAACGTCGAGCCGGTCGTGCTGCGTCTCGCCACGGTCTTCGGGCTGTCAGCGCGCATGCGGTTCGATCTGGTGGTGAATACCTTGACCGCACGCGCGGTGGTGGACCAGCGCATCTCCATCTTCGGCGGCAATCAGTGGCGGCCCAGTGTGCACTGCCGTGACGTCGCGCGGGCGTTTCTGCTTGCGCTCGAGGCTCCGGCACAGGCTGTGTCCGGCGAAGTCTTCAATGTCGGCGGAAACGCGCTGAACCACCGCATCCGCGACATTGGTGAGAAGGTCGCGGAGATCGTCGGCGACGTCCAGGTCATGATGCAGGATGATGCGCCGGATCCGCGTGACTACCGCGTGAGCTTCGACAAGATCGAGCGCGCGACCGGTTTCGTGCCCGAGTTCAGTGTCGAAGACGGTGTTCGTGAGGTTGCGCTTGCCGTGCGGCGAACACCCGAGCTTCAGCGCCACAACAATCCGCACTTCCACAACGTGCATGCGCTCCGTCGCCGATTCGAGGATTCCTCACCGTACCGCCACCTGATCGGTGGCCTGGATATCGGCACACTCGATATCGGGGCCCTGGATATCGGCGCGCTCGACTGAGCACCTCAGCGGCGCGCGAGCGCCGCGAGCACCTGTTCGGCAATCTCCTCTCCGATCGCGAGCGAGGCCGTCGCGGCAGGACTGGGAGCGTTCAGCACGTGCAGCGCGTCAGCCCGGGCGACAAAGCTGAAATCCTCGACGAGGGCACCACGCCGATCCATCGCCTGTGCGCGCACGCCAGCCCCGCCCGGCTCGAGGTCCTCTTCGCGGATTGCGGGTACGAGCCGCTGAAGGGAGCGCGTGAACAGCCGACGGCTCAGTGACCGCGCCACCTCGAAACCGGACATGCGGGGGAACCGGGCGAGGAATCGCCACAAACCGCTAAAGCGCAGAGTCTCCACCGCATCGCCTAACCGTACATCGCGCCATCGGTAGCCTTCGCGGCTGAGGGCGAGAACGGCGTTCGGACCGCATTCAACGCCCCCGCCGATCATGCGCGTGAAATGCACGCCGAGGAAAGGGAATGCGGGGTTCGGAACCGGGTAGATGAGGTGACGCACGAGGTCGGCGCGATCGCGACGAAGCTTGAAGTATTCTCCGCGGAACGGAACGATCTGTAGACCGGGATCCTCTCCCGCCATTCGCGCCACGCGGTCCGCGTGCAGGCCCGCACAGTTGACGATGAACGCCGCGCGATGCACGCCATCCACGGCATCGGCAATCCAGCCTCCCGCTTCGCGGCGCAGTGCGCGAACGCCCGCATTGATTCGCACCTCCCCGCCGTGCTTCCTGATCTGCTCCGCGAGCGTCCGGCTGACGGCCCGATAATCCGCGATACCCTCCTCCGGCACGTGCAGTGCCGCGACGCACGCAACATTCGGCTCGATCTCGCGCGCCTCGGCGGGCGTAAGCCAGCGCAAGCCGCTGAGCCCGTTCAGTTCGCCGCGCCGCTGGAGTTCGCGCAATCGCGGCAGCTCCTCGTCGCCTGTTGCGACGACCAGCTTGCCACAGATTTCGTGGGCGATGCCGTGCTCCTGGCAAAACGCCGTCATTTCGCGAATTCCGCGTACTGCGAGTCGCGCCTTGGCTGAGCCTGGGGAATAATAGAGTCCGGCGTGCAGCACGCCGCTGTTGTGCGCGCTCTGGTGCTGTCCCACGCCCGCTTCCTTCTCGAGCACCTGCACATCCACGCCACGCCGTTGCAGCGCGCGCGCAGTGCCAAGACCGACCAATCCGCCACCGATGACCGCTACGCGTCTTGCCATGGACGGTATGGTACGGCGCGGCTAGCTTGCCGCCGCATGAGCGGCGACCTGGTAATCATCGGCACCGGCGGCCACGGCCGCGAAGTGCTCGACGTGGTCGAGGCGCTGCAGGCGGCGGGTGAACCGTGGCGCGTTCTCGGGTTCCTTGACGATTCTGCGGAGCGCCTCGGGACGTTCGTACGCGGGTTGCCTGTCCTCGGGCCGGTGGACTGGCTTGCCACGCGGCCGTTGCGGGAGCGCCCGGCTGCGTTCCTCGGCATTGGGAGCGCAGCGGTGCGTTCGCGGCTTGCGAAGCGACTGGATGCGCTGGAGGTCCGCTCCCCCGTCCTGGTTCATCCGCGTGCTCTCGTGACGCCCCATGTCATGCTTGGCGCCGGCGTACTCCTGACGGCGGGGGCGATCGTCACGAGTGGGATCAGGATCGGCGAGCATTCCTTCCTGAACGTCGGTGCCAGCGTCAGCCACGATTCCGTGGTGGGCCGCTTCTGCAGCATCCAGATGGGCGCCCGCCTGTCCGGGACGGTCACGCTCGGCGACGGCGTCGAGGTTGGCGTCGGGGCGGTGGTGAGGCAGAACCAGTCGATAGGCGCGTGGGCCACGATCGGCGCCGGTGCAACCGTGGTCAGCGATATTCCGGCGAATGCCATTGCGATGGGAGTGCCGGCGCGAGTCACGAAGCTGCGCGAGCCCGGCTGGCAGGACGGCTGACCCATGACTGGATATCGGGGAAAGCGCGCCTTCGACCTCGCGCTCGTTTTCCTCAGTGCTGTCGCCTGGGTTCCGCTCGTGATGGTGCTGATCCTCCTGGTCCGGCTGCGCCATGGCGCGCCAGCGCTCTACCGTCAGCAGCGCGCAGGGCTCGGCGGGCGGATTTTCTCGATCGTCAAGTTGCGCACGATGGTCGATGCCCGTGATGCCAATGGAGACCTCCTTCCGGACGAGCAGCGCCTCACGCCGTTCGGACGAACCTTGCGTGCCACCTCGCTCGACGAATTGCCAGAGCTCTGGAACGTGCTGCGCGGGGACATGAGCCTGGTGGGTCCGCGCCCGCTTTTCGCTTCGTATCTGCCGTTGTACTCCGAGCGGCACCGGCGGCGTCATGATGTGCGCCCCGGCCTGACAGGGTTGGCCCAGGTACGCGGCCGGAATGCACTGCCCTGGCCCGAGCGGTTTGAATACGACCTGGAGTACGTGGAGCGTTGCTCCTTCACACTGGACGGGCAAATCCTGTGGCAGACCATTCGCACCGTCCTCACCGCGCGGGACGTCAGCGCGGAAGGAGCGGCAACGATGACGGAGTTCACCGGCTACGACCGGACACCGCACCCATGAGTGCCTCGCGCAGGATGTCGATCACGCGCTGCTGATCGTCAATCGCCAGGCTCGAGGACGAGGGGAGACACAGCCCGCGTTCGTACAGCATCTGCCCCACGGTGCCGCCAACGATTTCGGCTCCCTCGAACAACGGCTGCAAATGCATCGGCCGCCACATCGGCCGCGCTTCGATATCCACCGCCGCCAGTGCCGCGATGCATTCCATCGGTGTCGCGGCAGCAACGGCCGGGTCGAGGTACACCACGGACAGCCAGTGCGTGTTGGTGCCCCACGCGGCGGTCTGCTGGAACAGCACGCCCGGAATATGCTGCACGGCCTGACGATAGCGGTCGGCGACTGCCTGCCGCTGCCGCACCCGCTCGTCGAGTACACGCATCTGTCCGCGCCCGATGGCCGCGAGCACGTTGCTCATCCGGTAGTTGAATCCGTATTCCTTGTGCAGGTACTCGAGCGCGGGTTCGCGTGACTGCGTCGACCACTTCCGCATCCGCGCAATCGCTTCATCCGAGCGCGCGACGACCATTCCGCCTCCGGTCGTCGTGATGATCTTGTTGCCGTTGAAGCTGAGTATGGCGTAGTCCGCGGTCGTGCCCGTCTCGCGTCCGTGATACTGGGCCCCCAGCGATTCGGCCGCATCTTCGACGAGAATCACGCCATGCTTCCGGCACGCGGCGAGGATAGGGTCGACGTCCGCGTGCTGTCCGTTGAGGTGAACGGCGATCAGTACCTTGGGCAGAGTTCGTTTGCGCGCGGCGTCGTCCAGGTACTCGGCGACCAGATTCGCGTCGATGTTGCTCGACACCGGTTCGGCATCAATGAACACCGGCGTGGCGCCAAGGTAGAGGACCGGGTAGACGGATGCAGCGAATGTCAGGGACGACACCGCGACGCGGTCACCGGAGCCAACGCCCAGATACCGGAGGATGAGGTGAAGGGCCGCCGTCCCGCTCGACACGCCAAGCGTATGCACGGGCGCGCCCTGGCCGCGGGAAAGGCGCTCGGAAATCGCCAGCTCGAAACCGTCGAGGTGCGGGCCGACCGAGGAAAGCCAGTTCGAACGGAATGCGTCAGCCACGAACTCTTCTTCGTGGCCGCTCATGTGGGGAACGGAAAGAAAGATGCGAGGGCTCACGCCAGGGAGGTCAGGGACGGATGGACAGGCCGGACACTTCGGCCGGATACGAACCACGAAATGTCTCGAATCGAGCCGCGCCGGTCAACGAACCGTTCCGGCAATCGCGGGATGCGCGACCATGAGTTCCTTGTACGCAGCGCGCAATCGGCCTGCGAGCGCGTCCAGGCTGTAGCGTGCGCGCACGTCATCGCGCGCATGCCGTGCCCGCCGGCCGCGTTCCGCCGGATCGTTCACCGCGTGAAGCAACGCGCGCGCAAGGGCGGTCGCGTCGCCCACGGGCACGAGCCAACCCGCTTCGTCATCGCCGACTACCTCGCGACAACCGGACACGTCGGAGGCTACGATACCCACGCCGACGGCCGCGGCCTCCATGAGCACGCGTGACACCCCTTCGCGATGGCTCGGGAGAGTCATCACGTCGGCCGCCGAGTACAGCGCGGGAATGTCATCACGGTGTCCGAGGCGAACCACGGCATGGGCGACGCCGTATCGCGCCATGAGTGAGTCCGGCAGCACACCTTCTTCATCCGTGAACGCCGGCGCGACCCACACGAAGCGCGCGTCGGGTCGCTCGCGCAGGACGATGGCCGCTGCTTCCGCCAGCTCCTCGTACCCTTTCGCGGCGACGAAACGAGCGACCGTGAGTATCATCGGGGCGTTGGCGGGAATGCCCAATTCGGCTCTGAGACGTGCTCGCGTGTCAGCGGGCAGCGCTGTCGCGTCAAAGCGCGAGAGATCAATTCCGCTTCCCACGAACCGTGCCTTCTCTTCCGGCCAGAGGCGCTCGGCTACAGCATACTGTGCATCGGCGCGACTGATGAAGAATGTGCAGTGCGTGAGCGATGCCGTGACGCGATCCGTGGTGCGAAAGAGGGCGCGTCTGGACGACGACATCGCTGCGGTATACAGCAGTCCGCGACAGGAGTAGATGCGGAGCGGCACGCGCGCCGCAGCGCCGGCGAGAGCGACGAGGAGCCCACCCTTGGGCGTATATCCCTGCACGATGTCGAAGCGTTCCGCGCGGAAGAGGCGCCATAACCGAATCGCGGCCGCGAGATCCGCAAATGGCGTCAGCTTGCGGCGCATGGGAATCGTGAGCACTCGAAGTCCTTCGGCGCGCAGTGCCGCGACTCCCGGCCCCTCACTGCAGATCACCGTGGGATCCAGCGTCTCGACGAGTCGGCGCAGGTCGTGCACCATGATGAGGCTGACGAACTCGGGGGCAGGAACGACGTGCGCCACCCGTGGACGGCGCACAGGCCGTCCGGCAGTCACTTGACCGTCAGCTCGCTCGCTGCGCTGCGGCTGCGCCGACGGAATCGCCGAAGCGGCTTGAGGAACCAGCCGAACGACTTCTCGCGCAGGGCCACGTATTCCGCATAATCCCCCGGGCTGCGCCGGCGGGTAATCGCTGCAAACTCGAGCGCGAAGGCGAGGATGATGGTGGCGATGAGCGCCATCATGGCCTGCACCAGGCCCTTGGCAGGAATCGTCAGGCGCCAGGGTTTGGGCTCCTCGAACGGCACGAGCGGCGGTTCGACGATGTTCACCGCCGGCGCGTTGCGAATTTCGTCGAGACGAGCGTTCTGGTACGATGTCGCGAGCGATGTGTACATCGAGGACTTGATGTTCATGTCACGATTGATACGGTCGAATTCGAACCGCAGCATCGGAGAATTCTGATAGTCGCGATTCCGGAGCAGGAACGCTTCCATCCGCGACTCGGCGCCGCGCAGGTCGTTCTGTGCCTCGATCATCTGCGCATACGTTGCGCGCCGATCGCGGCTGACTTTCGTCTGCCGCATGCGGATGTTCGCATCGTTGAGATGATCCACGACGCGATACGAGAGCGATTCCGCGAGCGCCTTTGTGGCCATGCGCACCTTGAGACGCGCCATGCCATCCGGCTCGCCCGCAACGGCAATGCTGCCGCGCAGCCAGCGAATGGCGCGCTCCCTCGCCAGGCCGGCCGTATCCGACCTGATCCTGCTCAACTCGTACAGCGTGCCGCTCGTCACGGTCCCTCCCGAGACGAAACTGAAGCGCTCGTCGAGGAGCCGGTTAAGGAAATCGCGCGACGCGAGAATCCGCGGATACGGGAAGTTCGTGTTGTTGGTCGATGCCGCAACAAGGCCGAGTTGAGCGGCGAGACCTTCCGATGGGGTCGGCGAGGCGGAGACACCACCCTCGATGGTCAGCACGGCCTCCGACTCCGGCAAGGGCGGCTGCGCGGTCTCAATGAGTGGCGCGAGAAACGCCCAGAGGACCAGCAGCAGCGGCGGAAGAAAAACGAGGCGGCGGCGCCTGAGCAGCACGTTGACGAGCGCGAGGAACGACAGTTCATCCTCGCGTTCGGGCGGGTGACCCGGGCCTGAGGGCGTCTCGGGCTCAGGAACCGGGCGAAGGCTGAAGGGCGTCTCGGGGCGGGAGGCGCTCATTTCAATTCACCGGAGGACAGCCAGCGCGGGAGGCCCGCTGCGAGCATCACAAACATGTTGGGCGGAGCGAAGGCGTTATGCCCGCGTTCCTCAAGTGATACATGATACCCCTCAGACGAGCATAAGTGAAGGCAGGTAATGACCTGGGCGAATTTCCGGAGGAAGATAATCAGCCTCGGGCGACGGTATCCACGAGTCTGCGCAAGCGCTCCGCGTCTCGGTTCGCGCTGAGCTCGTGTGCGGATTCGTGCGCACGCTGCTTGAACGCAGCAACACGCGCCGGGGTCAGCGTCCTGAGCGCGCGGGCCATCGCAGCGGGGGTAAAGTCGTCGGCAATGATTCCCAACCCGTGCTGGCGGACCACGTCCGCCATGTCCGGTGTCGGACCGATCGCCACGCCCAACCGGGCCTGAACGAACTCGAAGAGCTTGTTGGGCAGTGCGTGGCGGTAGTTGAAGTTCGCGGGTTCGAGCAGGAATAATCCGAGATCGTATGCGTTGGTTGCGGCAACGATGTCGGGCAGCGCAACGGGAGGAATAAAGCGAATCCTTTCATCCCGGGCAGCGCGATTCCGGAGCTTCTGGATGTACCCTGCCTCGCTCTCCACCAGCATGAAGTCGAGCACGAATCGGTCGTCGAGTTCGCGCATCGTGTCCACCATGTTCTCGAGCTTTCGTGAGGGGATCGCGTAGCCGTGATGGATCATGCGGATGACGCCATCGGCGCGAAGGGCGCTTGGCTTCAAGTCGACAAATGGCGCGGCGTTGGTAATCACGGTCGGATCGACACCCACGTCGCGCCGGAATTCGGCCGCGAGGCCGTGCGACACCGTGGTGACCGCGTGCGCCTGCGGGACGTACGTTCGCCACAGATAGCGGTAGTACCGCTGGAAGAGACGAAAGCGGGCCAGGTTCTCGAATTCGCGCGGCTTGTACTCGTGCGCATCGAAGATCACGCGGGCGCTGAAGGTGAGCGCAAACGGGAGCGTGTCCACGTCATTGGCGATGACGACATCGGGGGCTACCTGCCGCAGTAACGTTTCCGCGGCACGCACCAGCGGATGGCTCCAGTATTTTGCCTCATGCCGGCCTGCGGCCAGTCGCGCCGCGGCAAGCGCCCGGCCCGCGATCCCCCGCCTCGGAATCGCGGCATCCAGTGCGATGTGCGCCGTGCCCCCTGCCCCGCTGCCCAGCCCGGCGGAAATGACCTCATGCTCGTCAGCGAGCGCAGCGATTTGCCTGCGCACCCGCGGATCGCGGGCGACGTCGGAGAAGGTGAGAATGAGGACACGAGGCACGACTGGTCAAGATAGGGCCTCGAGGCTATTTTTGAAGGCTGGACTGTGGACGCTCTTTCTCTTCTAACATCGCACGAATGAATGATTTGCGAGGCGCCAAGGTGCTCGTTATCGGAGGCGCCGGCTTTATTGGATCGCACGTCGTCGACGAGCTCCTGAAGGAGGACGTCGCGCAGGTGATCGTCTACGACAACTTCGCGCGCGGCTCACGCGAGAACCTGGAAGAGTCGCTCAGCGACCCGCGCGTGCGAATCTTCGAGGCGGGTGGCGACATTCTCCAGTCGGACGTGTTGCATTCGGCGGTGAAGGAGAGCGACAACGTGGTGCACCTTGCGGCGCTCTGGTTGCTCCAGTGCTACGACTACCCGCGCGCCGCCTTCGACGTCAACATCCGCGGGACGTTCAACGTCCTCGAGGCGTGCCGCGATCACAACATCAAGCGGCTCGTGTATTCGTCCTCGGCGTCGGTTTACGGCGATGCCGTCGAATTGCCGATGACCGAGGAGCACCCGTTCAACAACCGGACGTTCTACGGCGCCACGAAGATTGCCGGGGAGGCGATGGCACGGGCGTTCCACGATCGGAATGGCCTGAATTACGTTGGCCTCCGCTACATGAACGTCTACGGCGCCCGTCAGGACTACAAGGGCACGTACATCGCCGTGATCATGAAGATCCTCGACCGCATCGACCAGGGGTTGCCCCCCGTGCTCTACGGTGACGGATCGCAGGCGTACGATTTCATCTACGTCTCCGATTGCGCGCGTGCGAACGTGTGTGCGCTGAAGGCGTCGGCGACCGACCAGTTCTACAATGTTGGCAGTGGGACGCGCACGTCGCTCAAGGAACTGGTCGAAGTGATCCGCGAGCTCACCGGGACGCACCTGCCCATCCAGTATGAGCCAGCCGGGAAGACGTTCGTGACGAACCGCATCGGCAGCACCGCGAAGGCTGAGAAAGAGATCAAGTTTCGCACGACGATCGATCTTCGCGACGGGCTGGAACGCTTGATCGAGTGGCGCAATGCGCACAAGTCGCTCGTTGCCGAACGCGCGGCGATGGCCTGAGGCGCGACGCGTAGATGTGCGGAATCACCGGCCTGTTTCACGTGGACGGCCGTCCCGTCTCGATTTCCCAGTTGAGACGGATGACCGACGTGGTGCGCCACCGCGGTCCCGACGGTGAGGGGTTCTGGACGAACTCGTTCATCGGCCTGGGACATCGCCGGCTGTCGATCATCGACCTCTCCCCACTGGGCCATCAGCCCATGCAGACGGAGGACGGCTCGGTGGTGATCACCTATAATGGCGAGGTCTACAACCATCTCGAGTTGCGGGCTCAGCTCGAGGCGAAGGGTCACCCCTTCCGCTCACGGACTGACTCGGAAGTGGTACTGCGCGCCTATGTCGAATGGGGCGCGGATTGCGTGAAGCGCTTCAACGGGATGTTCGCCTTCGCCATCTGGGACAATAGAACGAACGAGCTGTTCCTGGCGCGTGACCGCTACGGTATCAAGCCGCTGTACTACTACGCGAAGGGCCACACGTTCGCGTTCGGCTCCGAGATCAAGTCAATCCAGCAGCTTCCCGACTTCTCGGTGGATGTTTCGATCGAGGCGCTGAACGAATACTTCTCGTTCCAGAACATCTTTTCGGACCTCACGCTCTTCGAGGGTGTGAAGACGCTGCCGGCGGCGCACACGATGACGGTGTCGCTGGGCGGCCAGAGCGCGCCGCGCCTTTCTCGCTACTGGGACTACGACTTTCGCGAGGGGGACACGGGCACCGAGTCCGAGTATGTCGAGGAATTGGACCGCCTGTTCGAGCAGGCGGTCAACCGCCAGCTCATGAGCGACGTCGAGATCGGGGCGTATCTCAGCGGCGGCATGGACTCGGGCGCGATCACCGCGCTTGCCGGCAAGAGCTTCAAGAACCTGAAGACCTTCACGTGCGGCTTCGACCTCTCGTCCGCCTCCGGGATGGAGTTGGGCTTTGACGAGCGCACGAAGGCGGAGTTCCTGTCCAGCCGCTACGGCACGGAACACTATGAAGTCGTCCTCAAGGCTGGCGACATGGAGCGGGTGATGCCGCAGCTCATCTGGCATCTCGAGGATCTCCGCGTCGGGCAATCGTACCCGAACTTCTACGTGTCGCGGCTCGCGAGCAAGTTCGTGAAGGTGGTGCTCTCCGGAGCGGGCGGCGACGAGTTGTTTGCCGGATATCCATGGCGGTATTACCGCGCTGTGAACAATGACGGCCCGGCGGAATATCTCGACAAGTACTACAAATACTGGCAGCGCCTGATTCCGGACAGCCTCAAGGGCTCGTTCTTCCAGGGCAGCGCCTACCCTCGCGTGCTGGGCCACCAGACGAAGGACGTGTTCGCCGCAGTCATGAACGGGCATGTCACCGGGGTGCCGTCGCCTGAGGATTACGTGAATCGGTCGCTGTACTTCGAGTCACGGACGTTCCTGCAGGGGCTCCTCGCCGTCGAGGACAAACTCAGCATGGCGCATGGGCTGGAGACGCGCGTGCCCTTTCTCGACAACGACCTCGTTGACTTTGCGATGCGCGTGCCGGTCAGGCACAAGCTCCGGAACCTGACCGAAGTGGTCCGGCTGAATGAGAATACGCCGGGGGAAAAGTCCAGGCAGTATTTCGAGCAGACCAGCGATGGCAAGATCATCCTGCGCAAGGCGCTCGAGCGCTATGTGCCGACGCAATACGCGCACGGCGCGAAGCAAGGGTTTTCCGCGCCCGATGCCAGCTGGTTCAAGGGCCAGAGCATCGACTATATCCGTTCGACGTTCGCCACCGATCGGGCGCGCGTGTATGACTACCTGCAGCCGGACACCGTCCGCTCCCTGCTCGACGAACATTTCACCGGGAAGCAGAATCGGCGATTGCTGATCTGGTCGCTGGTGTGCTTCGAGTGGTGGCTGCGGATCTTCCGCGACGGCCAGCGTCCAGACGGAGCGTGATCCTCTGGACGCGGGAGTCGTGAGGCACTACGGCATGCGGCGAATTACGAACAGCTTTCCGGCGCCGATATCGGGCAGCGCGATGCCTGCCCGCGAGAGCCCCTCCTGCGCCAGCGCGGCAAATTGATTGATCTTCGCTGAGAATTGCGGCTGCTCCGGCGCGACGAGCAGCGGATGCACAATCTTGGAGACGAGATTGTAGAAGCTGAAGTTGTCGACCGCGACAATCTCGGCGACGCCTGACTGCTGGACGATGGCCCGAATGCGATCTTCTTCCGGCTTCTTCGAGCTCTCGTTCCCCGGATACACGTCAGGAATGGTTTCGAGACCGGCATCGGCGCGCAGCACGTTCAGCCGCGCGAAGCCTTCGAGCGTTCCTTCCACCATGAGGTAGCTGCCACCGGGCTTCAGCTTTCGGATGATGCCCAGGATAATCTCCTCCTGGAGCGCTTCGGTGGGAAGGTTGACAATCACGCGCTCGGTGATGATCACATCGAACGTTTCGGCGTCGTGCGCGATATACCGGAAGATGTCGTCCACCTCAAACTCGGGCGTCGACTTGAGCTCCGCTGCGAATTGCGCCTTCAGCGTATTGGCGCCGGCAATGAGGTTTTCGGAGAAGTCCACGCCTTTCATGCGGACGCCGGGCAGCACCTTGGCAAGGGACAGGAGCGTGTACCCGTTGCCACATCCGCAATCGAGGATACTGCCGGAAGAGATCCTGCGCTTGATGGCCGCGATCTCGAGCTCACGAAGGTGGAAGTCGCGGGACGTGATGTAGATGTTGGTCGCGTCCATGCGGTTGTACTGATCCCGGACCAGCGCCTTGCGCTCCTCCTCGCTGGCCGTCGCGTAATCCGCCTTGACCGCCGGCCGGCCAGCGATGTCCCGCGGTCGCTCACCGGCGTCGTCAATGTGGGCCCGGTAGAGATCCCGGAGCAGGTGTGTTTCGGCCCGCGGCTGGAGAAACGCCAGGAGTTCCTCCAGGAACGTCTCCGGTCCGGCCCCGCTGTACCGATGCGCCGCGATGTCGTCTGGAGAGAGTGTCTTGAGAAGCGACCGCTTCGCGTGATAGTACGCGAGGGTGGGGATGTTCAGCGCGACAGGGTACGGGTGGAAATTGAAGATCTTGAGGCCGGGAGTAAACAGCTTTGCCTTGATGTCCTCCAGCTTCCAGGAGCCGCCGTGAAACCAGTGGATATTGTCATCCAGAAAGCTCGGGAAGCGCCACGAACCGTGACAATGCGCGAGTGGGGCCAGCCCGTCCTGCAGGTAGAGGCAGAGATTCGCGTCGTACCTGATCCCGCGCTGGCTCATCTCCGCCGACAGCTGCTGGTTGTCGAAGTACGAGTGTGACCGGAACGTCTCGGCCTCGGGATAGAGGCCGAAGACGTGATCGAGCACCTCTTTCATCGTCCCCCCATGCGTGGAGCCCGGGAGGAAGTTGGGGTGCACTCCCACTTGCAGGTTCGGCGACTCCTGCAGCAGCGGCGGTGCATGCGTCGCGAACACCGTGAGCTTCGCGCCGTGGCGGGCGAACAGGTCGGTCTCTGCGCGGATCGCCGAATCCGCATTCCAGTCCATGTCGGCAGTGAAACAGAAAACCGGTTCGGTCAGCTTGAGGGGCATCGGAAGTGCCAGGCAAGTTTCAGGGATGGCGTGAGCCGGCGCGCGCCGAACTCCTAAGGAGAGTGCAACTTAACAACGGACCATGCCGGGAGCTTTCTTGGAATTTTGGGTCCCGGGCGGGTATCTTACGCCATCGAACACGGCGACATTTTCTGGCCAAAGGCGTGATTCCAATAACCAAGACGGTTTTCGACGAGACCGATTTCGCGATCATCCAGGAGCCGCTCAAGTCCGGCTGGGTGGTGCAAGGCAGGTTTGTTCGCGAGTTTGAGAAACTGTTCTGCGACATGAGCGGGGCCAGGCACAGCCTCGCCACGACGTCGTGTACGACCGCGCTGCACATCGCGCTCGCCGCGCTGGGGATCGGACCCGGGGACGAAGTGCTGGTGCCGGCGTTCACGTGGATCTCGACGGCCAACGCGGTGGAGTATGTCGGGGCCACGCCGGTGTTCGTGGATATTGACCTCGCCACGTTCAACATCGATGTCACGAAGATCGAGGAGCGGATCACGTCGCGCACAAAGGCGATCATGCCGGTCCACCTGTTCGGGTTGCTCGCGGACATGGATCCGATCATGGCCATCGCGAAGAAGCACGGGCTGTTGGTGGTCGAAGACGCCGCGTGTGCATTCGATTCCTGGTACAAGGGAACGCATGCCGGTGTGTTCGGTGACTACGGGTGCTTCTCCTTTCATCCGCGCAAGGCGATCACCACCGGCGAAGGTGGCATGATCACGACGGCCTCGGATGAGGGCGCAACCCTGTGCAGCTCGTTGCGCGATCACGGCGCGAGCCGCTCGGACTTCCAGCGTCACGGCCAGGCGAAGTCATTCCTGCTCGCGGAGTATCCGCACCTCGGCTTCAACTTCCGGATGACGGACATCCAGGGCGCCCTCGGGGTGAGCCAGATGCGGAAGTCACAGGCCATCCAGGCGTCGCGCCGTGCCGCCGCCGCGCGGTACGATGCCGCGCTCGCGGACGTGCCGTGGCTCCAGACACCGTTCCGGCACGTGGACTATGTGCACGGGCAACAGTCGTACGTGTGCGTGTACCAGCCGGAAGCGCCGACACTGGCTCGTTGCGAAGACCTGCACCAGCAGCGCAATGCCCTCATGACGGCGCTGGAAGAGCGCGGCATCACGACGCGCCAGGGTACGCATTCTGCGGCACACACCCAGTTCTACGCGAACAAGTACCGCATCACGCCGGCGGACTATCCCGTTGCCTATCTGGCGCAGCAGCTCTCGATCACGCTGCCGCTGTTTGCGGGGATGACCAACGCGGAGTCAGAGACTGTAGTGGGCTCGCTGGTCGAGCTGGCGGCAGCCGGCGCGGCTCGCTGACGGCACGGCATGAGCGGCGAGATTCACGTGTCGGAGTTGAGCCCGACGGCGTCCCTCGAGTACGACGCATTTCTCCTCACCAACGAGGATGCGCTCCTGTACGCCAGCAGCCCCTATCGCACACTCCTCGTCGCGATCACAGGCGCGACGCCTCGCTACCTCATCGCGCGCGATGCCGGCGGCGCGATCGTCGGGGTATTGCCGGCGATGGTCAGCAAGCGCGGCGCGCTCGGCCGGGTGTTGAACTCGTTGCCGTATTATGGCAGCAACGGCGGCGTGATTACGACGCGACCCGACGCAGCGCGTGCATTGATCGATGCGTTCCATGCGTGCGCCGAGGCGGATAACTGCGTGGCCGCGACGATCGTGACTTCGCCATTCACGGCGGAGCGGGCGCTATACGAAGATGATGCGCGCTTCACCATTCGCGACGAACGGATCGGACAGTTGACGCCCCTTCCCGCGCATGGTCCGGACGTCGAACAGCAATTGCTCGGCAGCTTTTCCGACCCTCGGCCGCGCAATATTCGCCGCGCGATGAAAGAAGGCATTGACGTCTCGCTGGCGCATGGCGACGACGCACTGCGGTTTCTGCATGAAACTCACGTCGAGAACATGCAGGCGATTGGCGGCCTCGCCAAGTCGTGGGAGTTCTTTGCGGAGATTGCCGGGCATTTCGAGACATCCGGCTACGGCGTGTGGATCGCGCGACTCCATGGCGAACCGATCGCAGCCTTGCTCTGTTTTTATTTCAACGGCACGGTCGAATATTTCACGCCGGCGACAGTCGAGGCGCATCGTTCCGCACAACCACTCAGCTTGCTCGTGTTTCGCGCAATGGTTGACGCAGTTGCGCGCGGCTGTCGCTGGTGGAACTGGGGTGGAACCTGGCTCACCCAGGCCGGCGTGTACGACTATAAACGCCGGTGGGGAACGGTGGAACGCCACTACTCCTACTATACGCGGGTGCTCGATCGCTCGATCTTGCAGGCCACACGTGAGGAACTCCTGCGCGAGTTCCCGTTCTTTTTCGTGGCGCCTTTCAGCCGCCTGCTACCCCGCGCACCGAATCCCGTGGAGGTCTCGTGACTCGCAAGGTGGTCATCGTGGGCACCAGCCTGTTCGCCGAAGTCGTGCATTGCTATTTCACGGAACTCAAGGCGTACGACGTCGTGGGATTCACGGCTGACCGGGACTATGTGAAGGACGATCACTTTCTCGGCCTGCCCCTGATCCCGCTGGATGAGATCGAGCATCACTTTCCGCCGCACGAGGTGGCAATGTTTGTCGCCGTCGGCTACGCGAAGCTCAATCAGGTGCGCGCAAGATTGTACGGGGACGTGAAGGCAAGAGGGTATTCCCTCGTGAGCTTCGTGCACCCCAGTGTCACGCTCTGGAGCAACAACGTCGTGGGCGACAATACATTCGTCTTCGAGGACAACACGATTCAACCGTTCGTGACGATTGGCAGCGATACCGTGCTGTGGAGTGGGAACCACATCGGCCATCACTCCGTGATCGGCGATCACTGCTTCATCACTTCGCACGTGGTAGTGAGCGGGAATTGCCGCATTGGTGATTTCAGTTTTGTCGGCGTGAATGCAACCTTGCGCGACGGCGTCACCATTGGCCAATCGTGCGTTATCGGAGCCGGTGCACTCATCATGAAGTCGACGGGTGACAAGGAACTCTTCGTCACCGAGCGGACGCGACCCGACAAAAGGTCCACGGACGAGATTTCGCTGTGATCCATGGCTGATTCATCGGATCACGTCCGCGTAACGCTGGAGGGGCTTTCAGAGCTATATGGCGAGAATCTTCGCAGGCATGGCCTCTCATCGAAGAGCGTCGGCTGGAAGGATGCCGCATCGCAACAGTTGCGGTTCGAGAAGCTCGCGCAAGTGATCCGACCCGGCGGTGCCGCGATCACCGTGAATGACTGGGGATGCGGGTACGGAGCCATGTTGCCATTCCTCGATGCGATTCCCGGCGTCCAGTTGGCCGCGTACCGCGGCTACGACATCAGTCCCGAGATGCTGGCTGCCGCACGCAACTTGTATGGAAGCGACCCTCGCGTCGCGCTCGTGCAGAGTGCGGAGATCGATAGCTCCTGTGACTACGCCTTCGTATCAGGGACATTCAACGTGCGCTTCGCGGCGACCGATGACGAGTGGCGTGCTTACATCGAGCAGACGATCCTCCGCCTGGGCGAGACGTCCAGGAAGGGGTTTGCATTCAATCTCCTCTCCAGCTACGTGGATTGGCGCGACCCTCAATTGTTCTACGGCGACCCCTCCTACTTTCTGGATTTCTGCAAGCGGCGCATCTCGCGCTCCGTGGCCCTGCTGCACGACTACCCGCTGTATGAGTGGACGATGCACGTCGTGATGGAACCGTAGCGTGCAATGGAAGAAACTGGGACTTCTGTTCCGCCCTGACGCCCGGCTTCCCTGGATGGCTTCGCATGCACAGTTGCCGAGCGCCAGCCCCGTACGTGAGGGCATCACGCGAGTTTACTTCGCTGGGAGAAGCACGGAACACCGCTCGCACGTCGGCTTCGCCGACGTACGGCTTGGGCCTGCACCCTCCGTCGTCAACGTGTCGGAGACACCGGTGCTCTCGCCGGGACCGGTGGGCTGCTTCGATGAGCACGGCGTGTATCCCGCGTCGGTCGTGGATGTCGACACGCACCGTTACCTGTATTTCATTGGCTGGAATCAGGGGGTTCGGCCACCACTGTTTTACGCATCGATCGGTCTTGCGGTGAGCCACGATCGTGGCGAGACCTTCACCCGCGTGTCGCCAGCGCCGATCATGCAGCGCAGCGAGCATGACCCGTGTCTTGTGACATCGCCGAACGTGCTGCGTGATGGTGCCCGTTGGCGCATGCATTACGTGTCTGGCATACGCTGGGAACAAGGCGCGGATGGCAGCCTCCAGTCGTTTTATCACCTGAAATACGCGGAATCCGCGGATGGTCGTACCTGGAACGCATCCGGACACATCGCGATCGATTTCGCAGGGCCTCACGAAACGAATATCGCGCGACCCGCGGTGCTCCGCCTCGAGGATGGGTATGCGATGTGGTACTCGTACGTCACGCACCCCCCGGGGCGATATCGGATGGGAGTGGCCACCTCTACGGATGGCATCACGTGGAACCGGGCCGACGCGCGCGTGGGCCTCAACGTGCCGGCAAACGGATTCGACGACGACATGCTGTGTTATCCCAGCGTGATAGTGCACGACGACCGGATCTATCTCTTTTACAACGGGAATAGCTTCGGCGTCGCCGGATTCGGCGTGGCCGTCGCCCCCCGCCCATTCCGGATCGCGGACGTCCTGAGCGAACGAAGCGGATGACAGCGAACGTGATTCGGAGGATTGTCCTCTTCCCCTGGCGCCTCGTCCATGCCGTGATCCGCGTACCACTCTGGCCACTCATCGCTGGACTGTGGATCGCCGGTATCTGGGTTGCTTGCGTCCTCGCGCGGAAACGCCGGGCGCAACTGATTTGGGGACCCATGCCCATCACGAACAACAAGTACTGGTCCGAAGCCATGCGACGCGTCGGCTGGGACTCTGTCACGCTGATGACGCACCACTATTCCATCAGCCAGCGCGAGGACTTCGACCTCTACTACGACGACGTGGTGCCATCGCACCGCATCTACCCGCTGAGTCTACGGCTGGTGCTGGTTCCGTACTTCGTGTTCTACCACATCGTCAAGAACGCCAGCGTCCTCCATATCCCGTTCAGCGGCGGCCCTCTCGGCGCGACGCGGCTCTGGCGGTGGGAGGCGCAACTGCTGCACTACTTCGGGATCAAGGTGGTGGTGCTCCCCGTCGGGTACGACGCCTATTTGTATTCACAGATCAGCGAGGCGTCCGTGAGGCACGTCCTGCTCTCCGACTATCGATATCTCGCATTCAAGGAGGAAGAAACCACTCGACGGGTCAAGTACTGGCTGCAGCACGCCGACGCGGTCCTTCCCGGGTCCATGATCGACGGATTTGGTCGCTGGGATATCACGCAGAACAGCACACTGGCAATCGACACAGAGTCGTGGCGCGCGAAGGACTCCTATTCTTCCGCGAACGGCGTGAACGCGACCGTGCGCATTCTGCATACCCCGAATCACCGCGCCTTCAAGGGAACAGAGTTCCTTCTCGACGCCGTAGCGCGGCTTCGCGCGGAGGGGCTGAAAGTTGAGCTGGTGCTGCTGGAAGGGGTGAAGAACACCGTGGTGCAGGACACCATGCAGACGGTGGACATCCTTGCCGAACAGTTCATCAGCTATGGCTATGCGCTCAACGGCATTGAGGGCATGGCGAGCGGACTGCCGGTCCTGTCGAACCTGGAACCGCGATTTTACGCCACCCTGTTTCGCCGATATTCCTATCTTGACGAATGTCCGGTGGTCTCGTCGACCCCGGAGACGCTGGTGCATGTGCTGCGTGCCCTCGTGATGCATCCTGAGCTGCGCGAACAGCTGGGCCGTGCGGGTCGGCAGTACGCCGAGAAGTATCATTCCTACGAGACCGCCCAGTTTTTCTTCGGAGCGGTGTACGACGTCATCCTCAGGGGCGAGAAGCGAGACTTGATGAATCTCTTCCATCCCCTGACCTCGGAGTACAACCGGCGGCGGCCAACGGTTGAGCACCCCCTGGTCACGTCGCGACTCCCGCGTCATTTCTTCACGAATGCGGTAACAGGCGAGTTCGAGCAACACCCTGCATCTCCCGAGAGAGATCGCACCTGATTCGCAGCCGCATCCGTACCCTCTGATTCCGCTGATGTCAGACAACACCGCGACAAGCTTTCATGACAAGTGGCACGAAAACCCTGACCTGGCGTTCACGGAGACGCTGCGGGACGGTTCCGACTTCCAGACGTGGATTCTGAGTCGCAACGGGTTCGCCTCGTCGAATGATCTGCGCGCGCATCTCGCTGGCGTTCGTCGCATTCTCGATGCCGGATGTGGCAATGGCCGGGTGACTGCCTTGCTCCGCGAGCTTACCGACCCCGCGACGACTGAAGTGGTCGGCATCGACCTCGTGGCCGCCGACGTCGCGCTGAGAAACCTCCAACGCTACGACAATGTGCGCATCGAAACGGCCGATCTCCTCGCCGACCTGACTGCTCTTGGCGATTTTGACTTCATCTACTGCCAGGAAGTCCTGCATCACACGACGTCGCCACGGGATGCGTTCCTGAATCTCGCACGTCGGCTGTCGCCGGGGGGTGAGCTCGCCATTTACGTGTACAAGCAAAAAGCGCCGGTTCGGGAGTTCGTCGACGACTACGTGCGCGACCGCATCGCGCCCCTGCCGTACGACGAGGCGATGCGCGCATGTGCGCAGATCACTGCCCTGGGCCGTGCGTTGGCCGCACTCAACACGACCGTGGACGTGGAGGGCGTAGACCTGCTCGAGATCCCGGCAGGCACCTACGACGTGCAGCGCCTGCTCTACCATTTCTTCATGAAGTGCTACTGGAACCCCACGCTCTCGCACAACGACAATACGGCGATCAACTACGACTGGTATCATCCGCAACTCTGCGCCCGCCACACGCCTGACGAAGTGCAGGAGTGGTTCGCGGCCGCCGGGCTTCGCGTCGTGCATACGCTCGTGGACTTCTACGGTATCACCGCGCGCGGCGTGCGCGCTGACCAGTGAGCCGCGTCCTGATCACGGGTGCCGCCGGCTTCCTCGGCAGCACCCTCGTCGAGTCCCTGCGGGAAACGCACGAGGTCACAGCCATTGTGCGCGACCTGCCGGCGCATTGCCCTCGCGGTGTCGAGTGCATCGCAGCGGACCTCGCCCGGCCGCTGGACGAGTCACGCCTCCCCTCCCGGGTCGATGCAGTCATCCACCTCGCGCAGGCGCGCGAATATCGGGAGTTTCCAGAGCAGGCCCATTCCATCTTCAACGTCAACGTCTCGAGCACACTGAATCTGCTGGAGTACGCACGCCGCTCCGGCGCGGAGCGATTCGTGCTCGCGTCTACGGGCGGTCTCTACGGGCTCGGCAGTGCTCCTTTCGTCGAAAGTGACAGCGTCAGCCCCGAGAAGTTCCTCGAAGCCAATCCCGCCAGCCGGCTCAATTTCTACTTCACGAGCAAGTACGCCGCCGAACTCCTGGTGCGGAATTATGCGCACGACCTGCGCACGACCACGCTGCGTTTCTTTTTTCTCTACGGCGCCGGGCAGACTGGCCTGCTGATGTCCAACCTGCTCGCGCGCGTGCGTGCCGGCGAGGAGGTAACGATCGAGGGTGATCCAGGCATGCGCCTGAATCCCATCCACGTGTCTGACGCGGCCCGCATCTTCGCCCCTGTGCTGTCGGACGACGTGGGAGGCACATTCAACATCGCGGGCGACGAGGTCGTCACCTTCTCACAACTCGTCCACGTTATCGGTGAGGTGACAGGAGTACCGCCTCGAGTTCGGCACCTCTCGACGCCCGGCGCAGATCTCGTGGCGGATACGAGCCGGATGCGCGACATTCTACGCGTGAAACCTGCCGTGTCGTTGCGTGAAGGCCTGCGCGGCATGCTGTGACCTCGCCCGCGTTCACGCACGACGACTACCGCGATATCCTGCGCGCCGGTAAGGCGGCGGGTTATGCGTTCATCGCCTTTGGTGACATGAACGCAAGCCGGAGCGGCGTCCATCCGTCGCTTGTGCTGCGTCATGATTGCGACAACGACCTGGTCGCGAGCCTCGACCTTGCGCGCATCGAGGCCGATGAAGGGGTGCGCAGCACGTACTTCATCCTGCTGCGCTCGACGATGTACAACGCTCTTGCCGAGCCGGCGCATCGCCTCGTCAGCGAGATCCTTTCGCTCGGGCACTGGCTGGGCCTGCACTTCGACGAGCGGCGGTACACGAGCGCAGGCGTCGACGATATTGCACTTCGCGTGGACGAGGAGCGCGCGCAGCTCGCCGCGGAGTTTGGTGCCGCGGTGGACGTCGTTTCCTTTCATCAGCCTGGGCCGCGCGTATTGGCGAACGAAATCCGTACCAACTGCATCAATACGTACGACCGGGCCGACGTCGCCGGCTTCCACTACCTGTCCGACAGCAACACGAACTGGAAGGAAGGTCACCCTGCAGCCCTGCTCACGGATCGGCGATACCCGCTCCTGCAATTGCTGATTCACCCGGAATGGTGGACCGCGGCGCGGTGCAGCGTGCCGGACAAGTGGGACGCCATGCTGGCTCACGCCTTCGACATGATGGAGGGCAGTCTCGCTGAGCGGGAAGCGGCATACGGCGAGCGGCGCCACATCGGGATTCGGCGCGGTGCTCCGCTTCCACCGCTTGCGGAGCGGAAAGTGGACCCACGCTTCGCGTCCACGGAGACGCACCGCTCGAAGGCTCGAGCCACCGTGGTCCTCGAGCCCTTGAGAGACGAAGATTCGCCGACGCTCTTCGCGTGGATCAATGATCGCGAGCTTGTCCTGCGCAGCTCGGCATTCCGCCCCGTCAGCGAGACCGAGCACGCGGCGTGGTTTTCGCGCATCCGCAATCGAGAGGATGTGGTGATTCGCGGCATTCGAACGCGGGATGGCGCGCTCATCGGGAGTTGCCAGCTCCACAGCATCGATCCAGTGCATCGAACCGCCGAACTTCAGATTCGCATTGGTGAGCGCTCAGCGCAGGGGCACGGCGCCGGAACGGCCGCGCTGCACGCGCTGTTGGCAATCGGCTTTGGCCCGCTGGAGCTGCAGCGGATATTCCTGCATGTGTTTTCGTCGAATGTCGCGGCGATTCGGGCCTACCGGCGCGTCGGCTTCGTGGAGGAAGGTCTGTTGCGCCAAGCGGCCAACATCGATGACCGGCGGGAAGACGTCATCGTCATGGGCATCCTTCGCGCGGAGTTCGCGCCCGAGGGTCCAGAAGCGAGCTAGCCTCTGATGCCACTGTGACTTAGATTGTCTGGTTGCCTTCAGGTTGAACCGCGCTTCACGCAACTACTCCAGGGCTCCCACTGAGGTCCGGCCGCTCGCGCCGTCCAAACAATATTTGTGATGTCCCTTCGACCGGTCGTTGCGATCCATCAGCCGAATTTCCTGCCGTGGTTGGGGTACTTCGACAAGATGGCGCGGGCCGACACCTTCGTGTATCTGGACGACGTCCAGTTCTCGAAGGGCGCCGGGGGCACGGGCAGCTGGGTCAATCGCGTGCGCATACTGGTTGGGGGGCAACCATGGTGGGCCACCGTACCAGTGGTGCGCGCGTACACGGGGCTTCGTGAGATCCGTGAGATGGAGATCGACGAGCGGACCCCATGGCGCGCGAAGCTCCTGAGGACGATCGAGCAGAGCTATCGCCGGGCGCCGTTTTTCGAAATCATCTTTCCGACCCTGAAAGGAATGCTGGAACCCGCGACGGGGTCGCTGCTCGACCTGAACCTTGCCGGATTACGCAGTCTTGCGACGCTGCTCGGCCTGGACGCGTCGCGCATGGTTGCCTCGTCAGCGCTTGGCGCAGTGGGAACGAGCACGGAGCGGCTGGTGACTCTCGTGCGTGCTACGGGAGGCTCTGCGTATTTGTGCGGCAACGGCGCGGCCGGGTACCAGAGCGATCCAGTCTTTGCCAACGCAGGCGTCGAGTTGTTGTATCAGCCCTTCCTGCATCCTGAATACGTGCAAGGAACACCGGACTTCCATGCCGGCCTGTCCGCCGTCGACGCGCTGATGCGCTGCGGTCCGGACGCGACGCGAGCCATGCTCGGCAAGCCTGTCCAGGTCGCGGACGTCTCGTCATGAGCACGACCGCCGTTGAGGACGTGACCGTCATCGAGCCGGCAGGAACGCTGTCCCTCCCGAAGATGCGTGACCTGTGGGCCTATCGGGACCTGCTGTTTTTTCTCGCGTGGCGGGACGTCGCGCTCAAGTACAAGCAGACCGTGCTCGGCGCTGCGTGGGCCATCGTGCAGCCGCTGCTTTCGACGCTGGTGTTCACGATCATCTTCGGGCGCATCGCGAAGCTTCAGTCCGATGGTGTGCCGTACGCATTGTTCGTCTTTTCAGGTCTGCTCCTCTGGCAATTCTTCTCCGCGGTACTGCAACGCGTGTCGGGCAGCCTGGTCGCGAACGCGGGCCTGCTCTCCAAGGTCTACTTCCCGCGCCTGATCATCCCGCTCTCGACGTCAATGCCGTCGTTTCTCGATTTTGCGGTGTCGTTCGTCGCGCTCGTCGGCATGATGTTCTATTTCCGCTGGATGCCGGGCTGGACGATGCTGTTCGTTCCCGTCGTGTTGCTGCTGGCGTTCCTCGTGGCGATGGGACTTGGGCTGTGCCTGGCTGCGGTGAATGTCCGCCATCGCGACGTGACCTACGTGATGCCGTTCACGATGCAGGTGTGGCTCTTTGCGTCGCCGATCCTGTATGCTGCGTCGCTCATTCCCGCGCAGTGGCGTCCGCTGTACGACTTGAATCCGCTGACGGGACTCATGGATGGTTTCCGCTGGGCGGTGCTCGGCGTCGGGACTTTCCCGGCGTCCGGGCTGGTGGCAGTCGCGCTGGAGGGGGCATTGCTGCTCTGGATCGGCGTGGTCTACTTCTCCCGTACCGAGGAGACGTTCGCCGATGTGGTCTGACGCCGGATGACTGAGCCGGCCGTGCGCATGGAGGGAGTGGGCAAGCGGTATCGCATCGGGCTCCCGCGCGTGCGAGCGACCGGAGGTCCGCTCGCGCGGGTCGCGCACGCCCTGGCGGCGCCATGGGACCGCTTGCGCAATCGTGGAGCATCCGATGGCTCGGACATTCTCTGGGCCGTGCGGGACGTGACCCTCGATATTCCGCGCGGCGAGGTCATCGGCTTCATCGGGAGGAATGGAGCCGGCAAGAGCACCCTGCTCAAGCTGCTTGCCCGCATCACGCGGCCCACCACCGGGCGCATCACGATGCGTGGCCGGGTCGCATCGCTCCTCGAGGTCGGCACCGGATTCAACATGGACCTCACCGGCCGCGAGAACGTCTATCAGAGCGGAGCAATCCTCGGCATGCGCAGCGCGGAGATCACGCGGCGCTTCGACGAGATCGTGGCGTTTTCCGAGGTTGAGCATTTTCTGGATACGCCGGTAAAGCACTACTCGAGCGGGATGTACGTGCGCCTGGCATTTGCCGTTGCCGCGCATCTTGAAACCGAGATTCTGATTGTGGACGAAGTGCTCGCGGTCGGAGATGCTGCGTTCCAGAAGAAGTGTCTCGGACGGATGGACGCGGCCGCGAATCAGGGGCGCACGATCCTCTTCGTGAGCCATCACATGCCGACCGTCCAGGGATTGTGCTCGCGAGCGGTGCTGATCGAGGGCGGGCGGATCACAATGGACGCCGCACCGACGGACGTCATCGCACGATACCTTGGCAATCGCGACGCAAGCGCGGATGGAGATATCGAGGACGCAACCACCAGAATGGGGAATGGTGATGCGCGCCTCCGGCGCGTCGAGCTCCGCGACCAGCACGACGCGCCTATCTCGCAGGTGCTGCTGGGCCAGCCAGTGCGCGTATCGATGCTGTTCGAGGTGCTCAAGCCGATGGACGACGCGGTGATCGAGCTTGGCATCTCCACTCGTGACGGCCTGCGGGTGGCCACGGTGCATAGTGTCGACGGCGACGCGCCGTATTTTCCGCTCGAGCGAGGCATCCACGAGATCGTCGCGGAGCTCGATGTAACGCTCCTGCCGCGAGACTACGTGCTCGACGTTGGAATCAGCGTTTCTTCAGGATGGACCGCGGACTGGGTGGAACGCGCACTGGCGTTCTCGGCCTTGAACGTTGCGGCCACCGGCGGCGATCACTACCGACCCATTGAAGTCCGGGGCTTTGTGCGCCCGCGTTCAGTCTGGAAGGTTCCATCCATGGATGCCAGGTGAGCCGCGCGGAGTCGGGCGTGAAAGGGCGCGTGCTCTACATCGGGCAGGCGTACTACAACGCGTTCTACCTGTCGCGGGCGCTTCGCCGCCGGGGCTGGGCCGCGGACGTGCTCTCGTTTTCATCCGAGGGGGCTGACCCGTACTCACACGGCTACGACATTCGGCTCGATTATGCGGACTGGGACTACTCCCGGAACCGTGTCGGCGTATGGCTCTTCGGGGCGGCACTGGCACTCTACGCGCGCACGCTCGAGCGGCAGGGACCGGTGCGCGTGGCCGGGCTCTGGGAGCAGCGACTGCTGAAATGGCTGATGACGTCGTACATGAAGCATCTCGCCAGTGGCGCGCGCAAGACGCGGCAGCGTCCTGCGATCGAAGCGCTTCGCGCCGCAGTGCATCATTACGATATTTTTCACTTCACGAGCGAGGATAACCTCCGCTACTTCTTTTTCTTCAACCCGCGCTATCTCGCCGGCGACGCCGTCGAGACCGACATGCTGCTGTTGAAGCGCCTGGGAAAGAAGATTGTGTACACGAACGCCGGCTGCAACGACGGCGTTCTGCAATCCACCTTCATGCAATGGGACGAGGTCCCGGTGTGCACCGTCTGTCCGTGGCGCACCGTGCCGTCGATCTGCAGCGATGAGCGGAATCATAAATGGGGGACCTTCCGCAACCGCGTGGCGGACTACCAGTGCACGTCCATGGGCAACCGCGCGGATTTCAACCTCGATCCCAACGTTCACGAGGTTCCGGAGTTTTTCTGCCTGGATCCTGGCCATTGGCGTCCAGACCTCATGGTGCCTGCAAACTACCGGCTGCCGTATTCGGCGCAGACGGTGAAGATCTACCACGCCGTGGGGAACTTCGAGATTCGGACGGCCTCGGGGTCGAACCAGAATATCAAGAGCACGCACATCTACTTGCCGACGATCGCGCGCCTCAAGGCGGAAGGGTACGATGTGGAGATGATCTTCTTCTCGGATGTGCCTAACCGGCAGCTGCGCTTTTACCAGGCACAGGCCGACATTGTGGTTGACATGCTGACGGTGGGCTTTTTTGGAGCTAACGTGCGTGAAGCACTCATGATGGGCATTCCGGCCGTGTGCTATCTGCGCCCGGCGTGGCTCGAGACAATTCGGCTGGAAATTCCCGACTTCGTGGACGACCTTCCCGTCGTGAGTGCGACGCCCGAAACCGTCTACGATGTCCTGCGCGATCTCATTGAGCATCCGGACAAGCGCCGTGAGATTGGCCGCCGCAGTCGTGAGTTCGCGCTCAAGTGGTTCTCCGACGAGGCGGGGGGTCGCCGTCTCGGCGACATTTACGCGCAGCTGCTGCGGGGGGAAGAGATTGCCGGGTGGCGGGTGCCTCGGGTTCGGACGGAAGCCGACACGCCGGGAACAGTTTCGTCCGCGCGATGAACAGTCTCACTGAGCGTATCCGTAATTTCTGGAGCGCGAATCCCTGCGGCACCGGGCATTTCGCGCATCTGCCTCCGGGCAGTCGGGAATACTTCGAGTCCTTCGATCCCTACTACGAGGCGCTGTATCCGTACCTCCTTCCCTTTCTCGATGTGCAATCGATGCAAGGGCAAAAGGTGATGGAGATCGGGCTTGGTTCGGGTTTCACGCTGGGCCGGTTTGCACGCGTGGCGGACGAAGCGTACGGGCTTGATTCGTCAATCGGCACCATCGCCCTCAATCAGAAGCGCGACAAGGAGTTCGGGCTCGGACTACGGCTCATCAATGGGTCAGCGACCGAGATCCCCCTTCCTGACGCCTCGCTCGACCAGGTGGTCAGCATCGGATGCCTGCATCACATCCCCGAGATCGATCGCGCCGTCGCGGAAATTCATCGCGTGCTCAAGCCGGGCGGCGCATTCAAGGGAATGGTGTATTACAAGAATTCATATCGGTATCGGATGTACATCCCGCTCCAGCGCCGTTTCGGCAGGTGGAAGGGTCGGTCCGCGCAGGAGTGCATCAACGAGATGTACGATGGTGCGGGCAATCCCTATGGGATGGTCTACTCGAAGGCGGATGTGCGGCGGCTTTTTTCCTCGTTCCGCGAAGTGCGCACTGAGCAACAGAACTTCGAAGGCTCTGAGCTCAGCACAAGGTTGGCGTCGCGAATCCCTCGCGACGCCTGGCTGGCCACGCTCGGCAAGGTTGCGGGCCTGGACCTCTATTTCACAGCGCGAAAGTAACCGCGCTGTCCTCTGATGCGCCGGTCATTTTGCAGCCGGCACGTCGCACAGTTGGAGTTCATGCCAGGATTCTTTCGTCGCTTTCGCTCGCGGATCCACGCGCCGCCGGATGGCAGCGGCGAGACGAGCGCGGCGTATTGGACACGCCACAACGTCACCCAGCACGAGCGGTTCACGAGCCGCGCACACTCACTCGAGTACCTTGCCTGGCGAAACGCGCAGTACCTGTTCTACGACGCATTGCTGCCTGCCGCAGGGCATGATGGCGAAGTGGTCGTCGACTACGGGTGCGGCCCAGGCAACGACCTGGTCGGTTTTCTCGAGCGGTCGCGTCCAGGTCGCCTGATAGGGGTCGATGTCTCCTCGGCGTCGCTCGCGCAGGCGAAGGAGCGCCTCGCACTGCATCCTGGCACAGCGGAGCTCATACTGATCCGGGAGGACGAGGGCCGACTGCCGTTCGAGGACGCGAGCGTCGATTATGTGCACTCGTCAGGAGTGCTTCATCACACGCCAGATCCGCTTGAGATCATGCGTGAGTTCCGCCGCATTTTGCGCCCCGGCGGGCGCGCCGGGATCATGGTCTATAATCGCGCAAGCCTTTGGATGCACCTGTATGTCGCGTATCAACGCCGGATCCTCCAGGGGATCGATGCAACGTGCTCGCTCGAGGATGCATTTCGGCGCAGCACGGACGGCCCGGATTGCCCTATTTCCACGAGCTATGAACCGGCTCAGTTCCTTTCGCTCTGTGCCGAAGCGGGCTTCGATGGCCGTTTCGTGGGTGCCGCGATTTCGCTCCACGAGATGGGGTTGCTTCCCGGACGGTACGCCGCGCTGCAGGATCCACGGCTGCCCGCTGCGCATCGCGAGTTTCTCGGCGCGTTGACATTCGATGATTACGCGCGTCCCCGGCACAACGGAGAAGTAGCGGGCATCGATGCGGTATTCGAGTTGACGCTCCGCGACGCGTGAAGCCGGCGGATATCCTGCTGCTGTACCACGTGAGCGCTCGCGGTGACGCGAGCACGATCCGCGAACATGTCGACGCGATCGCTGAGCATTCGTCGTTCGCCGTCACTTCGGTCAACACGGAGTTCGGATTTCCGCCTCTCCTGAACGCTGTTCGCTTTCAGGCGATCGTGCTGCACTGGTCACTCTTCGGCACACGCCAATACGCAATTCCCGACGCGTTCATGGATCTCATCCGGACGCATGAGGGCGCGTACAAGACCGCCTTCTTCCAGGACGAGCATCAGCATTGCCAGCAGCGGTTCGCTTTCATCAATGACGAGCAGCTCGACTGCGTCTGGACGTTGCTGGACCCCACCTGGTGGCCCGAGGTCTATGGGCGGTACACGCGTGTTCCCGTCCTGCAGCACACCATCACCGGCTACGTCGGCGCGCCACTGCTGAGGGCAGCGGCGCGGTTCGCGAAACCTGACGCCAGGCGCACGCGCGACGTGGGGTACCGCGGTCGCCGACTCCCCCGCTGGATGGGACGCGGCGGGCAGGAGAAGTCCGAAATCGGCGAGGAGTTCCTGAAGCGCGCCGCCTCGAGCGGCCTCCGGATGGACATTCGCCTGGACGAAGCCGGGCGCTTGTACGGCGCACAATGGCACGCATTCCTCGGTGACTGCCGCGCGGTACTCGGCGTGGAATCCGGAGTTTCGATTTTCGACGCGGACGGCGCGGTGGAACAGGAACTCGAGCGCCGACGCGCCCTCGGCGACTTTGATGAGGATGCCTTCGTGGCCGACGTCCTCGAACAGCGGGAGGAGTTGATTCCCTATCGCGTCGTGAGCCCGCGCCATTTCGAGGCTCCGGCCTTCCGGTGCTGCCAGGTATTGTTTGAGGGTGAATACTCCGGAATTCTCCGCCCGTTGGAGCACTACATCCCTCTCCAGAAGAATTATTCGAATTTCGAGGACGTCCTGGGTTTACTGCATAATCCCAGAGCGCGTGCGGACATCGTGGCCCGCGCGCATCACGACCTGATTGCGTCCGGCGAATATTCCTATGGGCGCTTCGTCGCGCGCTTTGACGAGACACTCGTGGCAGCGGGGCTGCGAGCCATGGAATCGAGCCGTACCGCACGGCACCGCACCTTGCAGGTGCAGCGCGAGCGGCGCAATGCGCTTCGTGTTGCGACCGCGGCGGTCGCGCTGAACAAACTTTACGGTCGCGCTTTGGACGGAGATTACCCAGGTCGCGGGATCATCGCGCCGCTGCTTCGCTCCGCAGTTTCGGCCGCGCGCCGGCTGAAGTAATGGCGGCGTGAACGGCCTACCTGCCGACAAGCTCGCGGACTAAGCGCAGGAACTCCGTCCGGTTGTTTTCGGCGGAGAGTTCGCGCGCGGCAAGATCCGCGTGCGTCTTGTAGGTATTGATGTCCGCATGTCGCAGCGAGGCAAGGCGTCCGGCCAGCGACTCCGGAGTGAACTCGTCGGAGACGACGCCAAGATCGTACTGCCTCACGAGACGCGCCATTTCCGGCGAAGGTCCGACTGCGACCGCGAGCCGAGCCTGGATGAACTCGAAGAACTTGTTCGGAAGCGCGTGGAGGTAGTTGAAGTTCGTCGGCGCCAGCAGGAAGAGACCGATGTCGTACTCATTACTCACGCGCGGGATATCACGCATTGGAACGGGCGCAATGAAGCGCACGCGCGGGTTCCCCGCGGCCATGCGCTCGAGCTGCCGCAGGTAGCCATGCACGGAAGGCACGAGCATCAGCGTCAATTCAAATCGATCGTCGAGGTAATCCATCATCCGGATCATGTTCTCAATCCTGCGGACCGGCGCGGCGAGGCCATGATGGATGAGCCGGATTGTCGCCGTATCATCGTGCACCAGGCGCGGTGAGAGCGATGGCTCGTAGTCCGGCGCGTTGGTGACAACGGAAGGGCGGACCCCGGTATCCGCTTCGTACGCTTCCGCAATGCCCTGACAGACGGTGGTCATGGCCCCGGCCTCCGGTGCATAGCGCGCCGTGAGGTATCGCCGATACGGGGCCGTGAACGTGCGGAAGAGCAGGCTGTTGTCGTATTCGCGCGGGGCGTACTCGTGTGCGTCGTACACGACCGGAGCACCACGCGCCAGCCGCAGCGCCAAGGGCAGCGTTTCGAGGTCATTCGCGATGATCAGGTCCGGCTTGAGGCCGCCGAGCTTTGCGACGCAATCCTCCATGAGCACGGTACCCCAATAGCGCTCCTCAAACGCGCGGGCCCGCCTGGCCGCGAATGGGATGAATGTCTTGAGATCCTTCCACGTCCGTTTCGCACGACGCCCGACGTTTCGGATTCGCGCCGCATACCACATCGCTCGCTGTAGCGAGGTCATGTTGGGCAACGGCGGGATGTACGGCCATGACACACGAATGAACTCGACGCCGGGGATCCCCGGGTCACCGAACCCCGACGCAATCACGCGGTAATCGTCGGCGAGAAAGCGGATCTGGCGATTGACGCGCGGATCCCGAGCGAGATCGGAGAACGCGAGAACAAGGATGACGGGACGAGCGACGCTCACGCGGCTACGGTTCGTGCGGCCGGCGCGGCACAGACTTCTCGCAGCCAGAGTTTGGCGTTGACGACGCGCCAGATTGCGAGTTCCGACTCGGTCGAGCGCGGCGAGGCCAGCAGTGCGCGCACGCCCGCGGGATCGAACCACTCCCGCTCCTCGGCAGTCTGGTTCTCGATCAAAGCGCTCGCCGCCCGGCTGGCGAAGTCGAACGTCAGCGACGGCGTTGCCTTGAATCCGATCTTGTCGCGCCGCGTGCGAATCGGCTCGGGAAGAATGCCCCGCAGCCCTTCTCGCATCAGGTACTTGGTCGTCGCGCCGCGGATCTTGAAATGGCCCGGGAGCGAAAACGCATGATCGACGATGCGGTGATCCAGGAATGGCACGCGCGCCTCGATGGAGTGGGCCATCGAGTTACGGTCTTCGTAGCGCAGGAGTGCGGGAAGGCAGATCGAGCTCACGTAGCGGCGGAGAGTGGCATTGAGGTCATCATCCAGGGTTCCATAGGACTCAGGCACGAATGCGGACTTCAACTCGCGTGTCGTTGGCGAAAGCGACAGGGACGTCGCCGCCGTGCCCGGACTTCCGTGCGATCCCAGCAGCGCGCGCGCGGCGCGGCGGAGAAAATCGGGCGCCGCAACGTGAAGCGCGCCCTTGAGCGAGATTCCCAGTGGACCAAGCTCACGCTCATGCGCGTTCCGGAGCCCGAGGAAACGTCCGAATCGGCGCTGATGCAGGTGGTGCAGCGCGAGCGTGCGCAGGAAGTGGTGATAGCCTCCCAGCACTTCATCGGCACCCTGCCCGTCCAGCATCACCGTGATGCCCTGCGCTTTCGCTGCCTCGAACACCAGCCACTGCACGACGATGCTGGCCGATCCGAACGGCTCGTCCTGTCCCTGCACGATCCCACCGAGCACTTCGAGGAAACGATCGTCGCTGCACGTGACGTAATGCATGTCGGCGCCGGTCGCCTTCACGACGACGTCCATGTAATGCTTCTCCGAAAACTGCGGATCTGAGGCGCAATAGCCGAAGGCGACATGCTTGTAATTCGACATGTCCCCCGCCCCGCGAAAAGTCGCAGCGGCAGAGACGATCGCCGACGAATCCAGCCCCCCGCTCAGGCACGTACCGACGGGCACGTCAGCGTGCGAATGGGAGCGCACAGACTCGAGGAACAAGTCGCGGAACCGAGCCACCGCCGCATCCGCACTCCCTTCGAACGGCTCCTGCGGAAAATCCCAATAGGCTGTGGGCCGAACCTCGGGACTTCCACGCCACGCTGTCACCAGGGCCGAGTGCGCGGCGGGAAACTGCCGGATTCCCTCGAAAAATGTCTGATGGGTAATGTCCACCAGCCCGTTGGCCAGAAAGCGCGCCATCGTCGGCGCATGTGGCGCGCGAGGTATTCCGGGCAGCGCCAGCAGGGCCTTGATCTCCGAGGCGAAATAGAGCGTGCCGCCAACTTCGGCGAGGTACAGCGGCTTGATGCCGAATCGGTCACGCGAGAGCATCACGACGCCGCGGCGCCGGTCGAGCAGCGCAAAGGCCCACATGCCGCTGAGCCGACGCGTGCACTCGACTCCCCATTGCTCGTACGCCCTCAGCACGACTTCCGTGTCGCTCTCCGTGTGGAACTGGTGGCCGAGTGTGCGCAGTTCTTCACGCAGCTCGAGCCAGTTGTAGATCTCGCCGTTGTAACAGAGCACAAGCTCCCTCGCGGCATCGGCCATCGGCTGCGCGCCCGCCTCGGAGAGATCGAAGATCGACAGACGACGGTGCGCGAAGCCGACTGCAGCTCCAGCCTCCTCGCCAGCCGTCAGCGCACGGCCGTGCACCACCTGCGCCGGCGAATCCACTTTCGCGACGGCGTAGCCGAACCCGTTCGGGCCGCGATGACGCATGGCGTCAGCCATCGCTGCCAGCTCGCCCGGCCGTGCTCCCTTCGGTGCAATGAACCCCGCAATCCCACACATTCCTGTCAGCTCCCGCGTATCATGTGCCCGAGCCCAACATCCGGCGTACGCCTTTGCGCGCCGGTCGTGTCATTTCCGCGACCCACGCCCGCCCGATACTCCACGCCAGTGTCGGAAGCCGGTACGATGGCGGCACCATGCGGAGTGCCCTCCACGCCCGCGTTCGCTCGATCATGTGCTCCGTGAACGTGAGTCGCCCGCGCACAAGCCGGCCAGCCAGCGACACCGCCGGTCCCCGCGCAGTGTGTGACAGGGCAGCACCGAGCACGGCCTCGACAAACCCGCGGTATGATGCCGCCGGCGCCAACGCCACTTCCTTGTACGCCCGATCGACCATCGCCGCGCGAGCCTGTTCGTCGCCCAGCGACTTGAGAACACTATCCAGATTCGAGAGGTCCGACTTCAGCTCGATGAAGTGCCGTCCCGGCATGAGCAGACCTGAGTACCGCCCCTCCACCAGGACCTGACAGGTGCGGGTGGCCGCGGCCTCGAGATGGCGCGGAGAGATGGCAAAAAGCTTCAGCTCGCCGTCGCGTCCTGGAAAGCATGCGGCCTCCACTTCGTCGAAGCTCGCATCGGGATGGGCGGCCGTATAGGCGTTCGTGGTCGCCCGCAGCGTTCCATCGTGGTCGAGCATGCTCGCGCCGCCCTCCACGCCGATGGTGTACCGGCTGCGGAGCAGAAAACGGAACCATGCATCGCCCATCACGACATCGTCGGGCGAAGTTGAAATGTCAGCCCGGATGCCCCGTGCTGCGCACTCCAGTGCAAAGACGTCGGCGATCCTCGTTTTCAGGAAGCCATGCCTCCCCAGCCACGGTTCAGCGCGCCAGGCGCGATAGCAAACATCCACCGGACGCTCCGTGTCCTCGCTTGCGAGAGTCTCGATGGTTGCCAGTGTGTCTTCATCGAGATAGCCGGTCAGCAATTCGATAAACCGTGTCCGTGAGCGGTCGACTGTCTTGTAGATCTTGTCCCATTCAGACGGGGGCGCGACGGAGCCCACAACGTCGATGCCCATGGCGTTGATGAAATCGCAGAGAACATCGGTGTGAATAAACTCATCCTGCGGCAGCGCAACCTTCACTGCATCCACGGACGCCAACCACCGCACTCGCTCGGCAAGTTCAGCGAAGAACGCAGGGGTCCATCGCGCCGAAAGAAAGATTGTGTGGAATATGACGACGTCGAACCGGTGGCGGCGCAGGTATCCGGGCGCGTCGGGGACAGCGAGATTCCAGTACGAGACGGTGTGCGCGCCGTAGCGACCGAAGGAGAACAGATGATCGCGTATCGTCGCCCGCCACGGGAGACGGTCGTTGTGGTACACCACCAGGACGTCGGCCACCGTTTCGGTCAGGCGTTCTGTGTCGACCGCAGCGGCGCGCCGGCCGCGCGCATCTGTGCCTCGTGCTTCTGCATCGACGCTTCAATCATGGGGAGATTCGCCTGCGTCCACTCGACGGTGCGCCGAAGGCCCTCACTCCAGGCGACGGACGCCTCGAATCCCAACTCCTTCCGTGCCTTGTCTGGACTGCCGAATCGCTTTCCGGAATTGTCCCAGTCACGGCGGGGGAGCATCGTCACGGCAGTGTGGTTGCCCGTGAGCGCGTTGATTGCGAGCGCAAGCTCGGCGATTGTCGTCTCCGCACCGGAGGCGATGTTGTATACCTCGCCCGCGCTGCCCTTCAGGGCGCACGCCATCAATCCCCGGCAGATATCCTCGACAAAGATGAAATCGCGCGAGGACTTTCCTTCCGCCTCGAGCGGAAGCGACTCGCCCTGAAGCGCCTTGTAGATGAACGTAGGGGTAACGTTTCGCCAGACCGTCGCGGGTGTCCCCCGCCAGCGTCCCGCGCCAAGGATTTCGCCGGGGCCGAAGACATTCTGGAACCGCGCGCGCACAGTCGGCACCTTGTGCCGGTTGTAGTAGTAGAGCGCGTAAAACTCGCCGACGATCTTGGAGATCGAATAGGGACTATCCATCTCCAGGGAGATCGGTGCATCCTCACCAGTCGCCGCTGCGTCCTCATACGTCTTGGCGGCCACAGCACATCCAGCGCCGGAGTACACCAGCTTTTTCAGCGCTTTGAAGTCTTTCACGCGCTCGAGCAGTTTGAGCGTGGTCAACTGGTTGTGTTCGTGGTCGGCGAGCGGATCCGCCATCGAACTCTGGTTGCCGTGATACGTGCTGAGGTGAAACACGTAGTCAAATTCGTCGCCGACCGACGCCACGACGGCATCATCGGCAATGGAGCCCTCCGTGAATTCCACCCGCGCGTCCGTCGGCACATTCGCGCGCTCGGCGGACAGCAGATTGTCCACGATCCGGACGCGTGCCGCCCCGGCGTCGAGCAGCAACCGCACCAGGTTGCTGCCCACGAATCCGGCGCCGCCAGTGACCAGGATCGATGTCGCGGCGAATTCTTCGGGAACGCGCATCAATCGTTCTGCTTGAGATGCGTGAAGGTCTGGCCGATGCCGGACTGCCGGTAGTACGCGATCGCCTTCGCCACCCCTTCCTTGAGCGGAGTCTTCGCCTTCCAGCGGAAGTCCTGTTCCGTCTTGCTCGGATCGAGCAGGATGGAAAAGACGTCATCGGGAAGCCGCTCGCGGACTTCAACGGGCGGCAGATGCTGCAGGCTCATCGCATCGATCGTTTCGTCGTACAACTCCTTGATGGAATAATCGCCACCAGTCGATATGTGATAGTACCCCTGGCTGCCCTGCCCGTCGATCGCGCGCTCCACCACATCGACGAGGTCCTGGACGTAGATGAAGTCGCGGCGCGTATTCATCGCGAAGCACTTCTTGTCTTCGCTCAGGCGCTGGAAGAATGTGGGAAGCGGACCGCTCAGGTTCCGTGGTCCGTAGGCATTCGCGAGGCGGAACGACAGGAACTCCGTGCCGCCAAGCGCCACGTAACTCTCGCCGGCCGTCTTGGAGATCGCGTAGCTCGAGCCGTCGGCGCGCAGCGGATGACTGAGCGTGATCGGCTGCTCCAACGGATGCAGTCCGTAGCACAGGGCGGTCTGGAAATAGATAAGGCGCCTGGCTTCCACGGCTTTCGTGGCGCGCGCGATGTTCGCACTGCCGAGCACGTTGGTGGCCGTGTCTTCCACCCAGTTTTCCGGGTCCTTGTACGAGGCGGCAGCGTGGACAACGAAGTCGGGCTTGAACTCGCTGAAGGTGCGATCGACGAGATCGCGGTCAGCGATAGTGCCCTCTACGACCTTCAGCGCTGCCTGCGCCTTGAGGTTGTCGCGCCGGCCGGTTGCATAGTTGTCGATGACGAGCACTTCATCGCCGCGCGCCAGAAGGCGGTCAGCCAGGTGCGAGCCGATGAAGCCCGCACCTCCGGTGATCAAAACTTTCACTGTTCGTGTGCTCCAATTGGAATGGACGCGGAGTCCTGCGCCATTGCGCGGAACTCCGATTGCCGATCATGAAACTCCTGCTGCCACAGTTCAAGCGACAGCAGGCCCCACGTGTTGCGGCCGAATTTCGGCTCCTTGTCGATCGCCTTTGCAACCGTCGCGTTGTCCACGAGGTCGCGCGTGAGCGCGCGCTCCGACAGGAAGATGTCGTTCACGAACTCGCGCGCGGGCCCGCGTACCCACTCCGTGAGTGGTGTGGGGAATCCCATTTTGTCCGTGCGTTGCGCCACGCTCTCTGGAAGCACGCGGCCCAGGGTCGTCTTCAACAGATGCTTCAGGTGTCCATTGGCGAACTTCACGTTCGCCGGAATCGTGGCCGCAAACTCCACCAGTGGATGGTCGAGCAGCGGAACGCGCGATTCGAGCCCATGCGCCATACTGACGCGATCTTCCACCTGCAGCAGCGCGGGCAGCAGCGTCTTGAAATCAAAGTGCGTCATGAGGTCGAAATACGATTCCTTGCGCACGTTGTGTCCGTTGAAAATCTCTGAATACGCGTCGAACGGCTCATAGTCGCTCAAGCGCTCCCAGCGGATCTCCTCTCCGAGGTTCGGCGCGCGATTCACCAGCCGGAAGTACCGCCGGTCCATCTCCGAGAAGAGACCGCTGCGCCAGAACTCCTGGAGCATCGGCTTGTAATTGCGCAGTGCGGTCAGCTGCGGAATGATCGACTCGTAGGTGACGACGAAGTTGCCATTGTGCTGAGTGCCATCGATCGCTGACTTGATACACTGTTCAAAATACGCCACCAGGTAGCGCGTGTATCCGCCAAAGACCTCGTCTCCACCCTGGCCGCCCAGCAGCACCTTGCGGTGGCCGCTGGCGAGCTGCGACACCATGTACTGCGGAAAGGAACCTGGACCCGCCGCCGGATAATCGAGATGGTAGATGACCTTGCGAATGTTCGCCATGAAGTCCGCGGCGGTGATCTCGATCTCGTGGAGCGTAAACCCCGCATGCGCCGCCACGGCGCGGGCATGTGCGCTCTCGTCGTATTCCGGGCCATTCGGGAACCGTCCCGTGAAGCCCAGCAGGTTTCCACCTGACTTCCCGTTCGCCATCGTGGCGATGATGCTCGAGTCGAGACCGCCGCTCACGTACGCGCCGAGCGGCACGTCGCTGCGGAGATGCAGCTCCACCGATTCCGCCAACAATGACTCGAGCTTCTCCTCGAAGTAGCGTGATGCATGATCCCAGTCGAGGTCGTAATAGACCTCCCAATACCGCTTCGTCTCCAGGCACCCCTTCTGTGCAATGAGCGTGTGTCCGGGGAGCAGTTCACGCACATCGCGGAACAGGGTCTTGCCCTGGAGGCAGAACTGAAAGGTGAGGTAATCCTTGAAACCGTCGAGATCGGTCTCGATGCTTTTCAGGAATGGCGCGAGGGCCTTGACCTCGGATGCGAAATACAGCACGTCGCCAACCTGCGTGTAGTAGAACGGCTTGATGCCCATCCGATCACGCGCGCAAAAGAGGCGTTGGTGCGCTTCATCCCAGATCGCGAACGCGAACATCCCGCGCAGCTTCTGCACACATGCCTCGCCCCACTTCCGGTAGGCGTGCAGGATGACTTCGGTGTCGGACGTGGTCCGGAACTTTTCCAGACCGAGTTCCTGGCGCAACTCGATGTAGTTGTAGATCTCCCCGTTATACGCGATCCAATTGCCGTGACCATCGGTCATGGGCTGGTCGCCGGTACTCAAGTCGATGATGCTCAGGCGGCGGTGGCCGAATCCGACATGCATGCGCTCGTGCACCCACGTACCCTCACCGTCCGGCCCACGGTGCCGTAACAAGTGGTTGGCAACGGCGAGGCCGCGGCGCAGCCCAGGCACGGGAGCGCCTCGTGTATCGAGAATTCCTGAAATGCCGCACATCTGGCGTGAAAGTTAGGTCGAAGTCACTGGGCGAATGCGCTCACAATCCGCTGCGCACTATCGCCGAGCCCGTAAAGCACCGGGCGCGGACGCCGGGCAGCGGTGACGTCTCGCACGGCCTCACCGATCCGATCCGGCTGCGTCCCAGCGAGGACATTCCATCCCGTCTGCACTGTTTCCACCCACTCTGTCTCGTCGCGCAGCGTCACGCACGGCACGCCGAGATAATACGCCTCCTTCTGGATCCCGCCGGAGTCGGTGAGGATGCATGCCGCGTCCGACTGAAGCCGGACCATGTCCAGATACCCCACCGGGTCAATCACCCGGACGTTTGCGCCGGCGGCAACACCCAGCGCGAGCATGCGCGCACGCGTGCGGGGGTGCAGCGGGAGCACCACCGGCTGTTCCAGGGCCTGTAGACCCGACATGATTCCGCGAAGCCGGCATTCGTCGTCGGTGTTCTCAGCGCGATGCACGGTCGCCAGGTAATACTCGCGCCGCACCAGCCCAAGCGAGCCCGGATACTTCGAACCAGCCGCGCGTTCGCGCGCGCTGAGGATCACGTCGAGCATGATATCCCCCACCACGTGGACACCTCGCGTAATGCCCTCCCGCGCCAGCTGTGCGCGCGATCCCTCCGATGGAACAAACAGGTACTCCGAAATGTGATCCGTGACGACACGGTTGATTTCCTCCGGCATCGTGCGCTTGAAACTGCGCAGTCCCGCCTCGACATGTGCTACCGGGATGCCCAGCTTCGCCCCAGCCAGAGCGCCGGCCAAGGTGGAGTTCGTGTCGCCGAAGACAATCACGATATCGGGTGCACGCTGCAGCATGAGCGCCTCGAGCGCGGGGAGCATCGCCCCCGTCTGTTCGCCGTGCGTGCCGCCCCCGATGCCCAGGTGATGGTCGGGTTCAGGGATGCCCAGTTCCTCAAAAAAGACGTCGGACATCCCGTGGTCATAGTGTTGGCCGGTGTGCACAAGGATTTCCTCGTGTTCCTGACGCAACACCCGGCTGAGCGGACTCGCCTTGATGAACTGCGGGCGGGCCCCGATGACAGTGAGAAATCGCACGGAATCGGCGGCGTATGAGACGGGTAGCCCAGTAATATCACGGAACTTCTGGGAGTGACGCAAGCCCGTGCAGTGATTATCTTTACGCCTTGTCCCCCGCTTCTAACGTCGACCCATTGAGCGCGCCATTCTTGCCTGTGTCGGCAGATCTGCACCTATCGAGGATCGCGATTCTCGGTCTCGATACTTTCGCTCCCAAGAACCGCCTTCAGGTGTTGGGAATGAACGCGCGCGGATTCCGTTTCGACGTGTTTACCGCAGACTCCCGCGGTGACTCTGCCAGCCACCTGCCTGAAGGCAATCAGCTCATCCTGTTAGCGCCGGGCCCGCTGACCCGGATGGCGCAGGTACGCGCGTACCTGCGCGAGGCGCAGAAAGCCCTCCATCACGTTGAGGTCTACCCCGGAGGCCGATACGCGTGGCTCTATGTGGCGCTCGCAAAAGCGGCAGGAGTTCGGGTGATCGTCGTGGAGCGCGGCGACCTGCTGAACTTTGACGAGGCCGGACCGTTGCTGCGCTGGAGCATGCGCCGCTGTTACGCTGAGGCCGATGTAGTCTGGTTTCGTGAGCCGTACCAGGGCCGCGTCGTCGAGCGACTGGGCGCCCGCCGCGCTGTCTTCCTGCCGAACGGCGTCGCGCAGCCTGCTGTGCCGACTCGAGGCGCCGGTGAACCGGAGCCGGAACGCGATATCGACTTCCTCTGGACGAACCGGGTGATCCTCGAGCGGCATCTCGACTGGTTTCTCGACGCGCTTCGTGGCAGCGACGCGATCTCGGCGCGCGCGGCCGTGCTGGGGCTCCTGCCCGACATGCATGTGTCCCATGCGATTGCGTCCGTTCAGGAGCGGGCGCGCAGGTCGGCAAGCGACCGTATTGAGATCCTCGAGTTTACCGACCCGGCCGCATGGTACGCCCGAGCACGTTTTTTTGTCCTGCCAAGCGACATTGTGTTTGCAAATCACGCCCTGCTGGAAGCGATGGCGGCGGGCGTGGTGCCCATCGTGTCAGACACGGAAGGGGCGCGCGAGATCGTGGAGGATGGCGTCAGCGGATTCCTTGCAGAACATTCGCCGTCCGGATTGCATGCCGCGATGCGGCGCGCGATGCGAACCGACGAGGCCACCCTTGCGCGAATGCGTGGAGCTGCCCGTGACGTGGTGGCGCGGAAGTTCAGCGCGACACGCTGGTGTGAAGACCTGAGCGCGCTGTATGGACGCTTATATTCTGGCACGATGAGCGACGTGAAGCGCTGATGTGCGGAATTTTCGGATGGGCCCGCCCTGCCGGGACGGCGGTAGACATTGAGGCCGTGCAGCGTGCATCAGACGTCATCGCGCATCGCGGCCCGGACGATTGGGGCTTCGCGGGCACCCGCGATGGTGCGCTCTGCCTCACACGCGACATCACGACGCTGCGCGGGACGGAGTTTGTGCTTGCGCATCGCCGCCTCTCCATCCTCGACCTGAGCCAGGCCGGCTGGCAGCCGATGTCGACGCCCGACGGGCGCTGGACGATCATCTACAACGGCGAGATCTACAACTACCTCGAGCTACGTGGAGAACTCGAACGCGAAGGAGTCGTGTTCCGTTCGCACACGGACACCGAGGTGCTGCTGCACGCGCTCATTCATTGGGGCGTGGGTGCCCTGCCCCGCCTCACGGGCATGTTCGCGTTCGCCCTGTGGGACCGCGCACGGAACCGCCTCCTCCTCGCGCGCGACTTCTTCGGCATCAAGCCGCTCTTCTATTCGACGTGGCACGGTGGCTTCGCGTTCGCATCGGAGATGAAGGCGCTGCTCGAACTGCCGGGTATCACGCGCGACGCCAACCCGAAGACGCTGCATCGCTACCTGACGCTCGGATTGACTGACGATACCGGCGACACGATGATCTCCGGCATCAGTCAGCTGGCCGCCGCGCACCACTTGGAGATCGACCTCGCAGCACCGCATGCCGGAGTGCCGTCGCCGGCCCGGTACTGGCGAGTGCAGACGGAGCGACAGTCGCCTCTCTCCTTCGCAAGCGCAGCGGATGAGTTGCGCGCGCTTTTCCTGGAGAGCATCCGGCTTCACCTCCGCAGCGACGTGCCGGTAGGCGCGGCGCTTTCGGGAGGCATCGACTCTTCGGCGATTGTCATGGCAATGCGGCACGTCGAGCCAGGCATCGAGCTTCACGCATTCAGCTATATCGCGGATGATCCGTCGATCAGTGAGGAACGATGGGTTGATCTGGTCGGCGAGGCCGCCGGAGCGACCGTGCACAAGACGCGCACCGACCAGGCAGAGCTGCTTGCCGATCTCGATCACGTGATTGCGACGCAGGACGAGCCCTTCGGCAGCACCAGCATCTACGCGCAGCATCGCGTCTTCCGCCTCGCGCACGAAAAGGGCATCAAGGTGATGCTCGATGGGCAAGGTGCGGATGAACTCCTGGCAGGGTACTCGAACTTCCTCAGCGCGCGGCTCGCGACTCTGCTCCGCGGCGGAGACATCGCGCAGGCCTTGCAGTTCGGATCGGCCGCCGCGCGCCTTCCGCATGCAAGTGGGTCGGAACTGCTCGCGCAGGCGGGCGGGCGGCTCTTGCCGACCCAGCTGCGTCCGCTCGCCAAGCGCCTCCTCTACTCGAGTCGAGGGCAGGCACCGACGTGGCTCAATGGCAAGTGGTTCGCAGACCGCGGCGCGATCGTCCCGCCCCCATCGCGGCGCGGGAGTTCGCTCGTCATGCGCGAACTGCTCGCTGACTCGGTCGAACAGGGACTGCTGTCGCTCCTGCGGTACGAGGACAGGAATTCAATGGCGTTCTCCGTCGAGAGCCGGGTTCCCTTCCTCACGCCGAAGCTGGCCGACTTCCTCCTCTCCCTGCCGGAGGAGTACATCATGTCGCCAAGGGGAGTCAGCAAATCGGTGTTCCGTACGGCGATGCGCGGGATCGTTCCGGATGCCGTGCTCGATCGCCGCGACAAGATCGGTTTCTCGACTCCAGAGAAAAGCTGGCTCACTTCAGCAACGCAATGGGTGGACGCCGTGCTGTCGAGCGACACGGCGCGACGGATCGGTCCGCTCAACGTCCCTGAAATGCGACGGGACTGGCAGGCCGTCCAGGATGGAAGAAGCGCATTTAACTGGCGCATCTGGCGCTGGATCAACCTGGTGCGCTGGGCGGAGCAGCGCGACGTCCGCTTCAAGTGATGCCGAGCATCTCGCGGTAGACGGCGTGGTATCGCTCAACGACATCTTCGATCGCAAATTGACGAGCGATGCGTTCACGCGCCCGGACGCCTTCGGCGCGGAACGCACCTGGAGACAGGTCCAGCAACTCGGAGGCAGCCGCAGCCAGCCCATCGGCATCGTGCGGCGGTACGACACGGCCGACGTCGCCGAGCACCCAGGCGGCATCGCCGACATCCGTCGCGACGCAGGGCACTCCCGACGCCATCGCTTCGCCAAGCACGTTCGGAAAGCCCTCGGCGACGCCGCGCGCCCACGAAGCGGTCCAGTACAGATCGAGCGCAGCAAACAGGCGCGGCGTATCGTGGCGCTCACCGAGCAGGCGCACATGCGGTTCAAGCGCCAGCGCGCGCACTCCGGCGATGAGTGTCTCGTTGGAGGCGTCGACATCGCGACCCGCGAAGAGAAACACCGCCTTGCGCCCATCGCGGATGAGGCGCGCTGCAGCAGCGAGCGCATTCGCATGGTCCTTCATCGGGTGATAGCGCGCGATCAGGCCAACCAGCACCGCGTCATCCGGGACGGAAAGCTCGCGCCGCACTTCAGCCCGAGCTGACACGTCGGGTTGGAAGCGTTGCAGATCAAAGCCGTTTGGTATCACGAACGAGCGCGTGGGATCGTAGCCAAGCAGCTTCGCGTGCTGCTCGAGTGCTCGATGTGAGTTGAACAGCACGCGCTCGGGGTTGCGCGAGAGCATCCCGCTGAGGCGCAGGAGCGCCCGGGAACGCTTCGATTCCGTTTCGAGGTCGTACAATGCCCATCGCACATTCCAGAGCACGGGGACCCGGAGGAATGCGAGTCGTGCGGCCATCGTGGCCATCAGGTTCCCCTGCAACAGCCAGCCCTGCACCAAATCAGGCCGCCATGCGCGCAGGCGCGCCGCCAGTCGGGGCACGGCAAGTGGAGAAGGAATCGCGCGCGACATCTCGAGCGATTCGACCACCACGCCGGCGTCGCGCAATCGCGAACCGATCGATCCTTCCGGAATCAGCGTGATCACGCGGGACTCGATGCGCTCCGCGCCCGGCGAGGTCAGCAGCTTGAGGAGCATCATCTCCGCTCCTCCCGTGTGCAGGCCGGTGATGATGTGACAGACGCGAGGCCTCCGTGGTGCCACGCGTTGCATGACGTCAGACACGGCTGGCCACGAGCGGCCCGTCCGCATCGGGATCGCGGGCAGACGTAAGCCGTTGCATGCCACGCGCGACCGCGTCGATAACCGCGGGCCCGCCGAGCAGGAGCAGAATCCAGGTCGTGGTGAGGTGGTGGCGGAGCGCAGTGCCGTAATTGACTGTTCCGATCCCCCACATCGCGGCCAGTCCGAAATAGAGCACCAGCATCACCGCGACGACTCGGCGCGGCGGACCTCGCAGGTGCATCCAGAGCCGGACCGCGCCGATGAGCAGGACCAGTCGCAGAATGGATTCCATCGCGCCGTACGCATCCAGGGGGGAGCGCACTTGCCACGGGAAGGGCGCGAACATGTAGTACGCGGCGATCAGCACCACGGACCGCGCAGCACCTCCCGGCGACGAGAGATCAAGGCGGACACCGTATGTCGCGCGCGCGGTGACGTCCATGCCCCCCTCGCGATAGCGCGCCACTGCCGTCAGCACTCGGCGCGTACCAAGCACCTGCAACGCGTTGGAGCCGGTGATGCCGACGGCGGCGAGCCTCCCGACAAAACCGACTCCCAAGGCGACGACCGGTAGTACGGAGACGAGAAGCACAAGCCCGCGACGCGAGATGAAACCACGTCGAACGCGGGTCGAGTGGATCCGCCAGAGTGCGATCAGGCTCACGAGCACGGGGGCGAACGCAATGAGCCCGTTGTGGAAGACACCCATGAGCAGCGCGCTGGCCACACACGCACCGAGGTACTGCAGGTCACCGTGAATCCGGTACCGAAGACCTGCATACACCGCTGTCATGAAGAACAGGATCTGGTACGGCTCGCGAATTGTTGTTGAGGTCAGCATGAGCATCGCAGGTGCCAGCGCGTAGATCGCGAGCATCGGCACGGTGTACTTCTCGACTCCGAGGAGGCGAGCAAGTTTCGCGAATACGATGCACGACGCCACGAAGGCGAGAATCGACAGCTGGACACCGAGCATCGTCGAGAGTCCGAGCGTACGGTAGAGGTATCCCAGCGCGGGGCCGTAAAAATGCTCCCCGATGCCAAAGTACCATTCCGTATGCGACAGTCGCTCGGCGGTCATGTGAAAGGCCAGCGCGTCGAATGACAAGCCGCCCAGATAGGCATTGCGAAGTGCCAGCAGTTGATGCGCGAGGAGAGAGATCCACACGACCAGTGTCGCGCGACCATTCTGCCGCAGTTCGCGCGCGAGCAGGGGAACGAGAAAGGTGAGCCCGTAGACGATCCATCCCGCGAGATCGACCAACCGCCCCGCCTCGCTTTCGATGCCCATCAGCCTGGAGTCGCGGGAACGCCGTAATAGCTCCGGTACCAGTCCAGGAACTTCTGCAACCCCACTTCAAGCGATGTCGAGGGCTTGAAGCCGATGTCGCGTTCGAGGTCGGCAACGTCGGCGAACGTCGCGAGCACATCCCCCGCCTGCATTGGCATCATCGTTCGCTCCGCTCGGCGTCCCAGCAGGCGCTCGAGCACGTCGATCATGTGCGTCAGCGCGACTGGCTCACTGTTCCCGATGTTGTACAGGCGATACGGCGCCCGGCTCGTGCCGGGATCGGGCACCGCACTCGACCATCCGGGATCCGGAGCGGCGACGCGCTCCATGACCCGTACGACCCCTTCAACGATGTCGTCGATGTAGGTAAAGTCGCGACGCATCTGCCCATTGTTGTACACCTCGATCGGCTTGCCCTCGAGAATCGCTTTCGTGAACAGGAAGATCGCCATGTCCGGCCTGCCCCATGGACCATACACGGTGAAGAAGCGCAGGCCGGTCACGGGGAGGCCATACAGATGACTGTAGGAATGCGCCATCAGCTCGTTGGCCTTTTTCGTTGCGGCGTAGAGGCTGACGGGATGGTCCACATTGTGGTGCACGGAAAATGGCATCGCCGTGTTGGCCCCGTATACCGAGCTCGATGACGCATAGACGAGGTGCTCCACACCTTGATGCCGGCAGCCTTCAAGGATGTTGAGGTGTGCCGCGAGATTGCTGTCGAGGTAGGCGTATGGATTCGCTATCGAATAGCGCACCCCTGCCTGCGCGGCCAGATGGATGACGCGCGCCGGCTTGAGGCGCCTGAACAGATCCGCAACGGCCTCGCGGTCGGCAAGGTCCATCCGCACGAATGTGAATCCCTTCCGTGTTGCCAACTCTGCGAGGCGCGCTTCCTTCAGGGATACGTCGTAGTACGCGTTGACGACATCGACGCCGACCACGTCATATCCCGCGTCCAGCAGCCGACGGCTCGTGTGAAAGCCAATGAAGCCTGCGGCGCCGGTGACAAGGATGGTAGTCATGTGATCGCTGGTGCGGGACGTCCGATCATTGCTCTTCAAGCCATGCCTGGAACATCAACACGCCCCAGAGCGAATACTGCCAGTTGCGCTCACCGCTCTGGTGCGCGTCCCACTTCTGCCGAACCATGGTGGGATCGAGATAGCCTTCCCGCTTCAACCGCTCCGGGTTGAGCAGCGCTTCCGCCCATTCCTTGAGCGGTCCGCGCAGCCAGCGATCAATCGGAATTCCAAACCCCATTTTAGGGCGTTCGACCAATGCCTGCGGAACGTGCTTGTACAGGATCTGTCGCAACAGCCATTTTCCCTGCCCGCCGCGCACCTTGAGCGAGAGCGGGACACGCCACGCCAACTCGGCCAGCCGATGATCGAGAAAAGGCGCGCGTGTCTCGAGGCTCACTCCCATGCTGGCGCGATCCACCTTCACCATGATGTCGTCCGGGAGATACGACACCGTATCGAGGTACATCATGCGATGGACAAAGGTCGGGGCTTCGGGCCACCCGCCCCGCGCTGTCAGCACAGTCTCTGGTTCGTGGCCACCAATGACAAGACGCGACGGCTCGCGCCAGTGGGACACCAGCTCGCGATACATCGCCTCGGGCGACTCCACGCCGAGAATGCCGGCGAGCTTGTGGATCTTGTCGCCGGGAACGCGCAGGCGGTATTTTGCCGGCAGCGCTACGGCCCCCGCTCGATAGAGGGCATCCCACCGGCGTGCAGGCACGGCGCGTATTCCGCGCACCATCAAGCGGCGCGCAGCAGCAGGCACCGGTGACATGGCATTCCATAAACGCTCGCCGAGGAAATACCGGTTGTACCCGCCAAGCATTTCGTCACCGCCGTCTCCAGACAGCGAAACCGTTACGGACCGGCGCGCCAGCTGCGCGACCAGGAACGTCGGGACTTGCGACGAGTCGCCGAACGGTTCGTCGAAGAGCGCGGGGAGCTTCGGGACGACGTCGAGTGCTTGTTGCGACGTAACATAGAGCTCGGTGTGATCCGTGCCGAGGTGCCGTGCGACCGCGCGCGCATGAACGGCTTCGTTGTAATCCGCCTCGTGAAAGCCGATTGTGAACGTCTGGACGGGTCGCGCGCTCTCGGCCTGCATGATCGCCACGATCGTGGACGAGTCGATCCCTCCGGACAGGAATGCGCCTAACGGCACATCCGCGACCATCTCCTGGCGAACCGTGCGCCGAAGTCCCGCCTCGAACGCCTCGATGATGTCTGCATCGGAGCCGCGCAACGGATCTGCGAGTCCCCGCTCGGTCATCTCCCGCGCACTCCAGTACGTGCACGTTTCAGGCTCAGCTTCCGCCGCTGTGAAGGTGAGCATGGTGCCCGGAACGACTTTGTGCACTCCGGCGTAGATTGAATGGGGCGCGGGTATGTAGTTGTAGCGAAAGAGGAGCGACAGCGCGC
>JBKJKH010000406.1:0-8853 GCA_046597595.1 Gemmatimonadaceae bacterium | reverse complement strand
TCGGCTTTCAGGTCATTGCGCCGTACCGCTTCAGCCCCGTCGTGGGGAATGTTTTCATGGAATTGGCGCTGGTTCCGCCGACTGAAGCGATGTCAGTCACGGAGGCAGCATTCCCTGCCCATATTCCTCCTCATGACTGAACCCAGCAGCACCCCACTGCACTCGGGCAACGTGCTGGCCAGCGTTGCTCCCAAGTCCGTGCGACGCATTCATCTTGTCGGCGTAGGCGGCACCGGAATGGGCTCGTTTGCGGGCTTGCTCAAGGAGGCCGGCTACGAGGTCACCGGGAGTGACCAGAACGTGTATCCTCCCATGAGCGACATGCTCACCCGGTGGGGCGTTGAGACCATGACTCCCTACTCGGCAGAGAATCTCGAACGGGCACGACCGGACCTCGTTGTGATCGGGAACGTCATCCGCCGCGAGAACCCGGAGGCGACGGCCGTTCGGGAGCGAGGGCTGCCGCAGATGAGCTTTCCGGCCGCCATGGGATCGTTGCTGCTCGACGGCCGGCACAGCGTCGTCGTCGCAGGCACGCACGGGAAAACCACAACGTCCGCGCTGCTCTCGCACGTGCTCGTCGTTGCGGAGACGGATCCGTCATTTCTGGTGGGCGGTGTGACGCTGAATGCCGAGTCGAATTTCCGGTTCGGCCAGGGACCGCACATGGTTGTCGAAGGCGACGAGTACGACACTGCGTACTTCGACAAGGGGCCGAAGTTTTTGCACTACCGGGCTCGCACGGCAATGCTCACGAGCGTCGAGTTCGATCATGCCGACATTTACCGCGACATGGAACACTATGAGTCAGCCTACGCGCGGTTTGCCGAGACAATTCCGGCAGATGGCACGCTCATCGTCTGTGCCACCTACCCGAACGGAGAGCGCATCGCGCGTGCGCACACGGCGGGACGGGTAATTACGTATGCAGGAGACGCAGAGGCCGACTTCGGTGCGCGCAACATTCGCTTTCGCCCCGAAGGCGCCAGCTTCGACGTCGTGCGCCGGGACAGTGGATCGGTGACGGCGCTCGTGCTCCCGATGTCCGGACGGCACAACGTCGAGAACGCGGTCGGCGTATTTGCCGTGGCGGTGACGCTTGGCGTTGCACCCGAGGTGGTGGCGAAGGGCTTCGCGTCCTTCAAGGGGGTGAAGCGCAGGCAGGAAGTGAAAGGCGAGGTCCGCGGTGTGCTGGTGGTTGACGACTTCGCACATCATCCGACTGCCGTGCAGGAGACCATCAAGGGCATTTGCGAGCGGTATGCCGACCGCCGCGTGATAGCCGTCTTCGAGCCCAGGTCGAACACGAGCCGGCGCAATATTCACCAGCAGGCATACGTCAACGCGCTGCGCGACGCCGCGTATGTCTTCATCCAGGTGCCCGAACCCCATGACAAGGTGCCTGCCGACCAGCAACTGGACGTCACTGAGATTATCAGCGATCTGCAGGCGGCAGGTGTGCACGCTCGTGGCTCGTCGGTTGTCTCAGATCTCGTTGGCTTGGTCGCCGGTGAGGCACGATCAGGTGACCTCGTGCTTGTGATGAGCAACGGGGCGTTCGGTGGGTTCATTCCGCGCTTGATGGAGCAGCTGAACACGTCACCCTTTCCGACATGAAATGCGTTTGCTAAGCCATCTATTCTCCAAGAACCGTGCGTGGGCTGCTGCAGTCACTCGGCAAAATCCCGATTTTTTCGAGAATCTCTCGCACCAGCAGGCACCGCAGTATCTCTGGATCGGGTGCGCGGACAGCCGCGTCCCGGCAAATGAAATTGTGGACCTGCTTCCGGGGGAACTGTTCGTTCACCGGAACGTTGCCAATGTGGTGGTGCACAGCGACCTGAATTGCCTCTCAGTGATCCAGTTCGCTGTGGACGTGCTCGGCGTGAAGCACATCATCGTGTGCGGCCACTATGGATGCGGAGGCGTCCTTTCAGCGCTGCGTGATGACAAGTTGGGGTTGGTGGACAACTGGCTTCGTCATGTCCAGGACGTGCGCCTGAAGCATTTCGCGCAAATCGCCGCGATCGAGACGGAGGCAGACCAGCACCGCCGACTGTGCGAGTTGAACGTGATCGAGCAGGTGGTGAACGTCAGCCAGACGACGGTCGTGCGCGACGCCTGGGCGCGCGGGCATTCGCTGGCGGTGCACGGGTGGGTGTATGACCTTCGCGACGGATTGCTGCGGGACCTTGGGATGTGCATCACGTCACCGGCCGAGCTTCCTGCCTCCGCGGAGGAGGCGCGCGCGGGCCGGTCCGTGTAGTGATCGTCCATCTCGTCGACGGCACGTACGAACTGTTCCGGCATTTTTACGGTATCCGTCGCGGCGTCAGGATCGACCCGCCCCTGGGTGCGGTGGCCGGCGTGCTGCACACCGTTGCGCAGATGATCGAAGGGGGGGCGACGCACATTGGTGTCGCCACGGATCACGTCATCGAAAGCTTTCGCAACGCGCTCTGGCCGGACTACAAGACCGGCGAGGGCATCGAACCGGTGTTGCACGCACAGTTTCATCCGCTCGAGGAAGCCCTTGGCGCGATGGGCATCCCGGTGTGGGCCATGGTGGAACTCGAGGCGGATGACGCGCTCGCGTCAGCGGCACATCTCGCCAGTACCGATGCCCGCGTGGAGAAAGTGTGCATCTGGACGCCGGACAAGGATCTCGCGCAGAGCGTTGTCGGCGATCGCGTGGTGCAGATGGATCGCCGCAGCGGGCAGATCCGCGATGCCGACGGCGTCCGTGCCAAGTTCGGCGTGTCACCCGAGCATATCGCGGACTACCTCGCGCTCGTCGGTGACAGCGCTGACGGCTATCCGGGCATTTCGGGATGCGGTGCGAAAACGGCGGCGCGGTATATCGCACGGCACGGCTCGATCGAGCAGTTCCCACCTGAGGTCCTTGGCGAGAACCTGCAGCGCGCGTTGCTGTTCAAGAGGCTCGCGACGTTGCGCACGGACGCTCCCCTTTTCCGCGACGTGGATCAGCTGCGCTGGCGGGGGCCCACGACGGCCTTCTCCGCACTGGCAGAACGGATTGGGGATCCTCGGCTGGCTGCGCGCGTCGCTGCCTTGATCAGCGCGCGCGAATCGTAACAGCCGGATCGATCCGTGCGGCCCGGAGAGCCGGAAGCCAGCAGGCACCGACGCCGACGAGGGTCATGATCACGGCCACGAGAGACAGAGTCACCGGGTCGTGTGGTGCGACGCCGAACAGCAAGCCCCGCACGAAGCGGGACGCGACGATCGCACCGACGACGCCCAGGATCAGGCCCAGCGCGAGGAGTACGCCACCTTCCTTGAGAATCATGCGCTGTACCGTGGCGCTGTCCGCCCCCAGGCTCATGCGGATGCCGATCTCGGTGGTCCTGGCGCTTACGGAAAATGCCAGCACGCCGGCGATGCCCACCGCGGCGATGATGACCGCCAATACGCCGAACGATGACACAAGCGCGGCATTGAGACGGCGCGGCGCGACGCTTTCGTCGCGAATCTGCGATACCGTCAGCACATTTTCGATTGGCTCCTTGACGGCGATAGTGCGGACTAGACGCGTCGTTGCGGAGATCAATGAGGGGGCGGAGCGCGCAGCGCGAATCACCAGTCCCGCACCCTGAAACACCGGCGCCTGGGTGAACGGAAGAAAGACGACGGCGCGCGGCTCGGCGTCCATGCCCCCGTCCCGGGTGTCGCCGACGACACCGACAACTGTCCGCCATTCCCCGCTCACGCCGATGAACTTGAGCACATCCCCAGTCCAGGCGACGCGCTGTCCCACGGGATCCCGGCCGGGGAAGAACTGCTCGGCGAGCGTCTTGTTGAGGACGACGACCAGGGGAGCGTCGCTGCCGTCGGTGCTGGCGAACTCTCTCCCGCGGATGAGAGGAATGCCCGAGGCCCGAAAATACTCGGAATCTGCCGTCCGATACTCCGCCCGTGGCATCGCGGCGCCCGCCGCGAGCTGCTGGCCCTCGGCCTTGATCTCCAGCTGAAAGTTCGTCGAGCGGAGGGGCATCGTGGATCCGACGCCGACATCACTCACGCCCGGGATGGCGCGGATCTCGAGGCGCATTCGCTCGTAGAGGGCTCTCGCGTCGGCGTCCGTCCGCTCACCCATGTTGAGGGGCACTTCCATGGTGAGCACCTCCTCGGTCTTCAGGCCGGAGTCCATCTCCGAGAGCCGCAGCATCGTGCGCGTCAGCAACCCGGCACCACTGAGCAGGATCACCGAGACGGCGATCTGCGCGACGACAAGCGCGCGCTGCAGGCGTTGCTTGCGCAGCCCGCCGCTCATCCGATTGGCCCCCGCCGCGATCCACGACCCAAGCGTGCCTTCTTTCGGCAACGCGGCGACGAACGACAGGAGGAAAGCGATGCCTAACGTCAACGCCAGGGTAAACCCGAGCACCATGGCGTCCAGTCGAATTTCACTGGCACGGGGGGAGTACCGCTCTGCGAGAGAGACGAGCAGGCGCACGCCCCCGACCGCGATCAGTACGCCAAGGGCGGCACCCATGAGCGCCAGCGCAAGGTTTTCGACGAGGAGCAGGCGACGCAGCCGCGCGGCGCCTGCGCCAAGGGCGGCGCGCACCACGAGCTCGTGCTCGCGACGGACGCCGCGCATCAGCGTCAGGTTTGCGACGTTTGCGCAGGAGATGATCATGACGAATGCTGCCGCACCCATCAGGAGCAGGAGCGTAAGCCGCGCCTTTTCGCCGAGCACTTCGAGAAAGGGAATGACGGTGACGCGATAGCCAGATCCGGGATCGTACGCTTCCGGGTAGTCGCGCTGCACGCGCGAGCGAATGGCGCTGATCTCGGCCCTCGCCTGCTCCACCGTCGCTCCGGGGGCGAGGCGGGCTATCATTTCTGTCATGCGATGCGTGCGACCCTGCACCATCAAGGCGCTTGTATGGTGCTCGCTGATCACCATGTTCATCAGCGCATCCATCCGCCCGGGAAAGTAGGGCGCGGGCTGCACGACGCCGACCACCGTCACCGGTTTTCCGTCGACGCGAACGATTTGTCCGATGACGGACTTGTCTCCACCAAACCGCTTGAGCCAGTAGTCATGGGTGAGCACCAGCACCGGTGGTGCTTTCGTCCCGTCGTCCCCGTCGTTCAGGGCCCTGCCCAGGACAGGCGACAGTCCCATTACCTGGAAGAAGTTGCCGGTGACCAGCCCGACGTTGACGCGGACGGGATCGCCGGCTCCCTGAAGCGCCAGGGTGGTTGCTGAATACTCCGCAATGCCGCCTAGCGTTTTTGCGCCGGTGCGAAAGTCAAGAATTTCCGGAACGGAGAAGTTGATGCTCTCGCCGCCCGGCCCGCTGATGGACTGGCGCAGGTAGATCAGCCGGTCGCCCTCGCGATGCGGCAACGGCTTGAGGAGCACCCCCCGTACGACGCTGAAAATCGCGGTATTGGCGCCGATGCCCAAGCCAAGCGTGAGCACCACGGCCACCGTGAAGGCGCGTGCGCGGGACAAGCTGCGGAGGGCGTAGCGGAGATCGCGGATAAACATGGTGTTCTCGCCGTCGAGTGCGTTGTATGCTTTTCTCTCCGGGCTGAAGGGTGGCGAGGTACCCGCAAACGCGATAGAGCCTTGTTCGCGGAGGTGCATGCGGCGCCAGCCCTGTCCTCGTCGAGCACCAGGTAGATTCAGCGCGTGTCCAGAAAGAACACTCCCCCGCCCTTTGTTCTTTCCGATGCGCTGCTCGATGCATCGCCGGCCGATACGCTTGACCTGCACGGCCTGCGCGCCGATGAGGTGCAGCGGGCGCTCGAGCCCTTCCTCAAGCGGCAGCGTGCGGGAACGGTCGTCCACGTAATCACCGGGCGCGGACGCGGATCACCAGGTCGGCCTGCGCTGTTCCCGCGCGTCCGTGTCCTGCTCACCGGTGCGCTCAAGGACTTCGTTGCCGACATGACGAAGGATCTCGACTCGGGGGGATTTCTGGTGCGGCGGCGCTGACGTCAGGTCGGTAGCGGCGTCCGAATATCGGTTGACCTCGGTGCGATCACCCTGCGCACCTCAGGTGCCGGCTGTCTGCGGGCGAAGAGTGCGAAGCAGGAGATCAGGCTGAGAGATCCGAGGACCATCAGCAGCGGCCTCCTCGGCACGAACGGATGCGGTGTCTGCAGCAACCGCGCAGCGATGTACCCCGATTGCCCGTTCGCGAGTGCGACGCGCGTCCAGGTGGTACCGACGCTATCGGCGGTCACCTCATTGTCGCGGGTGAGCATCGTGATGATTTCCGCGTCCATCCGCGGCGATATGCGGACATTGGCGTTCGCCCGCGTGACCTGAACGCGCGCGCTGAGTGCCACCTGCGCACCGACACAGCCACAAACGACCAGCGAGACGAAAGCGAGTGCGCGCCGCATGTAATGACTACCGTGTCGGGGCGCACAGGAGTTTCAAGCACCGCTACAAATCGCCCGGCTGAAATCCAGCGGGCGTCTACCGTCGTGGCGAGAGTCTGAACAGCATGAACCACAGAGGGCGCGGAGGACACAGAGGAAAAAAGAAGCAGGTTCCTCCGTGCCCTTCGTGCCCTCTGTGGTTCAATGCTTTTTTTTGAACACTGCCAAACACCTGTAGGGCTCCGTTCGTGGCGTCATTCACGGCCATGAGGTCTACGGGATCACCGTCGGATTCGTGGGATACGTGACGCCCAGCTGCTCGAGGTACGTGCCGTACTTCTTCGGATCGTAATAGAACTTCCGCATCGCCTCCCGGTAGCGCGCCATTTTTTCCGCATTGAGCCAGATGGCCGGCTGGTCGCCCGGACCCATGAGCGGCCGGTATTTCACCGTCTTTGTCTGGACGTTCGCGAAGTACTCCCTGGCGTCAGCGACGATCTGTGGCTGCAGCATCAGGTCGAGCAGCGTCATCGCCTGCACCTTCGCGCCGGCGACGACACCCTTGTGCGCAATCGGTGTCGCCATCGCGATCCCGTCGGCCCAGTTGTGCCCCGGCGTGCCGGGGATATTCGCGGGATAGGTGAGCGTGACACTCGGCACGTTCCACGAGACGTCGCCGATGTCGTCACTCCCCGTACCGGCATTCGCTCGCGCCGCCTCCTCCGGTGTCCGAAGCGGAGCGACGGTGGTGCGCAGGCCACTGTCCGGCCGGCCCATCATCCGCTGCACTCCCCGCGCCATCGCCTGGTCCTTGTCATCCCACGCGGGCATGCCGACTCGCACTGCATTCGCATGCATTGCCTGTGCAATCGGCTTGTTCGCATGTGGTCGCCAGGCCGAGCCGATGATCTGAACCGTATCGAGGGTGGTGAACGTGGCCATCGCAGCGGCGCGCGCCATCTGCTTGCCGTCCTCGAACATGCTCGTCACGCGCTCGAAGTCACGCTCGCGAAAGTAGAACCATATGCCTGCCGTACTCGGCACCACGTTGGGCTGGTCGCCGCCGTCCGTGATGACGTAGTGCGAGCGCTGCGCCAGCTCCATGTGCTCGCGGTGATACTCCCATGAATTCGCCATGGACATCACCGCATCCAGCGCGCTCCTGCCCCGCCAGGGTGCACCCGCCGCGTGGGCGGCCTGGCCCTTGAACTTGAAGATGGCCGAGATGAGCGTCAGCGACGGCTCGTCGCCCCAGGAGATGTTGAATCCGTCACTCACATGAGCGAACAGGTTGGCGTCCACGTCCTTGAACACTCCCGCGCGCACCAGATACGCCTTGCTCGCCAGCTGCTCCTCGGCAACGCCAGGCCAGAGTATGATCGTGCCGCGGATCTTCTCCCGCGTCATGATTTCTTTTCCCGCCAGGGCTGCGACGATGTTGAGCGGCACGCCGCTGTTGTGTCCCTCGCCGTGCCCAGGCGCGCCTGGCACAATCCAGTCCCTGCCGGCATTCCCCGGCTTCTGATTCGATTGCGGAATGCCGTCAATATCGCTGCCTAACGCGATGACCGGTTTCCCGCTGCCCCATTTCGCGACCCAGGCGGTTGGAATCCCCGCGACCCCTCGCTCAACGGTGAACCCGTTCTGCTCCAGGACGCCGGCGAGATACTTCGACGTCTCCGTCTCCTGCATCCCGAGCTCACCGAAGGAATACACCTGATCCACCATCTGTTGCACCATTTTAGCCTTGCCATCGATAATACGGACAACCTCGGACTTGAGGCGATCGAGGCGCGGATCCGTGCTCTGAGCTGGCAGCGCAGCAAGCGGCGCGGAAAAAGTGAGGGCGACTGCGAGCGGGCGAAGCATGTTGCGCATATCTGTCATTGTCCGGATAAGGTGACCGAATTTACAGAAAAAACGCGCCCGGCTGGGAAACCAGCCGGGCGCGCGATTTCCAGTCCGATACAGCGATCAGGGCAGGACGTTCGCCAGGTCGCGCGTTGTTGCGGCGAGCTTCTGCAGCTTCGGCGCATCACATGAGCCACGCGCGTCGGCGTCAAGCATCGTCGCCATCGTGTTCATCGCATCGCGGCGTTGCCCAACCGCACTGCGCTCCGCGTTGGCCAATCCCTGCCTGACGGCAGCGATCCTGCCCGCGTTGAGGCACTTGGAACGCTCCAGCTGGTCCACGTACGCGCGAGCAAGCGCAAAGCTCGGCGGCCAGACCATTCTCGGCTGTCCCTGTGCGTTGAGGTAGTCGTAATGCACCGTCTTCGCCGCGTCGATCTCGTTCTGCGAGACGTACTGGCTCGGCGTCAATTCGACGACGTCGAGTCCACGCGCGATCTCGGAGCTGTACATCGCGCCGTTGTACCAGTACACCGACCACGTCCCGCCCGGGCCCTGGCGGGTCGAGTCCGACGGACCGCGATCGAAGAACGCGATTTCCTTCGGGTTGGAAGCATCGGTCCAGTCGAAGACCGA
>JBKJKH010000368.1:0-3259 GCA_046597595.1 Gemmatimonadaceae bacterium | reverse complement strand
GTCCACCACGCGCTGCGCCGCCTCCGTCGCATGCAACTTGGCCATCGCCGCCTCGCGCGTCGTGCGTCCCCCTCGAACATCCCGTGCCCACGCGGCGCGATAGACGAGCAACGCACTCGCGTCGATGTCCAGCGCCATTTCCGCGAGCGCCGCCTGCGTCAGTTGCTGCTCGGCCAGGGGACGACCCATCATCTGCCGTTCGCGCGTCCAGGGTATGGACTCGGCAAGCGCGCGGCGCGCGAAGCCGAGGGCGGCGGCGCCGACCGTGGGCCGGAACACGTCCAGCGTGCCTAACGCCACCTTCAAGCCATCGCCCGGTGCGCCAATCAGGCGGTCATGCGAAACCCGGCATCCGCGAAACGCAATCGTTCCAAGCGGATGCGGCGCCACGACACGCACCCGCTCGATGGTCGAGACGCCTTCCATCGCGGAGTCGACCACGAATGCCCCGTACGCGCGGTCACCCAGGTCCGGAATTCTCGCGAACACGATGTAACGATCCGCGAGACCGGCGTTGGAAATCCAGCACTTCTCGCCATCGAGTATCCAGTCGTCGCCATCACGCCGCGCCAGTGTTCGCATCGCGCGCACATCGGAGCCAGCATGTGCTTCCGTGATCGCAAACGCGGAAATGAACTTGCCCGAGACGATGTCGGGCACGAATCGCGCGCGTTGTTCCGCCGTCCCGAAGAGCGAGATCGGGCCCGCCCCGAGCCCCTGCATCGCGAAGGCGAAGTCCGCGAGCCCGGACCGCGACGCCAGTTCGTCACGGATGAGACAGAGCGCCCGGGAATCGAGCGCCATGGTGCCATCTCCGGCCGGTGCCGCCGACGCATAGTTAAGCCACCCGCCCTCACCGAGCGTCTTGACGAGCGTCCGGCATCGCGCATCGAGCTCGCGATCGTCCGCCGCTTCGTGCGCGTGCACGGGCAACGTCGTCTCCGCCCACGCGGACAGCTTCGCGGCAAGTGCGCGGTGGGTCGCATCGAAGAACGGCCAGGCGAGCGTTTCACGCATCGGTCAGCGCCCCTCGAATTGCGGTGGGGTCTTGTTGACGAACCCGTGATAGGCGCGAGCAAAGTCGCCCGTCTGCATGCAAATGGCCTGTGCCTCGGCTTCCACCTCCAGTGCGCCCTCGATGCTCATGTCCCATTCCTGGTGCAGACATCGCTTGGTCATCGCGTGCGCGAACGCAGGGCCGGACGCGATCGTCTGCGCGAGCGCCGTCGCATCGCCCCGCAGGCTTTCCGCCGTCACGATCCGGGAGAAGAACCCCCAGCGCTCGCCTTCCTCTGCACTCATGAAGCGGCCCGTGTAGAGCAGATCGCTCGCCCGGCCCTGGCCGATGATCCGCGGCAACATGGCACAGGCGCCCATGTCGGCGCCGGAGAGACCAACGCGCACAAAGAGAAATGCGACGCGCGCCCGCGGCGTGCCGAGACGAAGGTCGGATGCCATCGCGAGAATCGCTCCGGCGCCCGCGCATACCCCGTCCACTGCGGCGATAATCGGCTGCGGACACCGGCGCATCGCCAGCACGAGGTCGCCCGTCATGCGCGTAAACTCGAGGATCTGGTCCATGCGTCCCGCATCCTGCATGCGCACCAGCGGCCCGATGATCTCATGGACGTCCCCGCCCGAACAGAAGTCATCGCCTTCGCCAGTGAGCATCACCGCGCGCACGTCGTCGCTGTACTGGAGCTTGTTGAAGGTGTCGCGCAGCTCCGCGTACGATTCAAACGTCAGCGCATTCTTCTTCGCGGGCCGGTTGAGCGTCACGGTCGCGACGCCGTCGGCGACGGACCAGCCAAAGTGCTTCGGGCGAAACGCACTTGCCTTCTCGCGCGTGAATGGCGGCACGGTGGACTCGGTCATGGGCGAGCTCTGTGGGATCGAGAAGCACGCGCAGGCGTTGCACGCGCGGTAGCGGCTGACTCAGCCGAGTCTTTCAACTGCCCCAGAAGGCGATGCAGCTCCAGGCGATCATCCGCAGCCATGGTCGCAAACAGCTCGCCGATCCACTGCTGATGCGGGACCGCCATCCTGCGCAATGCACGCCGCCCCTCGGTGGTGAGGCGCACGAGTTGCCGCCGTCGGTCAGAGGGCGACGCCACGCGTTCCACCAGGCCCTCGCGCTCGAGCCGCGCAGCGAGTCCCGTGACATTGCCATTGCTGACCATCAACCGGCGTGACAGTTCGCCCATCGGAAGATGCGGCTCTCCTTTCTCGCGCGCGTGCTCGAGTTGCGCCAGCAAGTCGAATCGCGGGAGCGTGCTCTCGAACTCCGTCCGAAGCGCATCGCGCACGCGACGCTCGATGAGGTTCGTACACGAAAGCAATCGCAGCCAGAGCCGCAACGGATCGGTCGCTGGCGTCACGCCGCACCTCCGCCCGGCGGCTGCCGGGTCAATTCGCGCGCGAGCTGGCGACGCCCTGGCTCGTACTGGATGGGCCACCGGCCTTCGTCGACACCAAGGCGTGCAGCGGCACGCGCGGTGAAGTACGGGTCGGTCAGGTGCGGGCGGCCGAGCGCGACGAGATCCGCCCGGCCGGCCGCAATGATGCCGTTCACCTGGTCGTGATCCACGATGTTGCCCACCGCGATCGTCGGCACACCCGTCTCGTTGCGGATCTTGTCGCTGAGCGGCGTCTGGAACATGCGTCCGTAGATCGGTTTCGCATCTACTGAAGTCTGCCCCGAGGAGACGTGGATGACGTCGGCACCCGCCGCGACCAGCATGCGCGCGATCTCGACGGCATCATCAGGGGTCACGCCTCCCTCGACCCAATCGGTTGCCGAGATGCGCACCGATAGCGGCTTGTCCACCCACTGCGCGCGCACTGCGGACAGAATCTCGAGCGGGTAACGGAGACGGTTCTCGAGCGAGCCTCCGTATTCGTCATCGCGCTGGTTGGCGAGCGGCGTGATGAAGCTCGACAGCAGGTAGCCGTGCGCGCAGTGCAGTTCCATCATGTCGAAATCGCATTCGCTCGCCAACATCGTCGCGCGCACGAACTGCGCAGTCACTTCGCGCATATCGTCGCGAGACATGGCGCGCGGGGTCTGCATCTGCGGCGCATGCGGCAGCGGCGACGGTGCGAGCAGGTTCCAGGTCCCGCTTTCAAGCGGGATGTCGTCGCCCTCCCACGCCGGACGCCGCGGGAGCGTGAAGCTGCCGTGGGAGGGCGACGACATCCCGCTTGAAAGCGGGACCTGGAACCTGCTCGCACCGTCGCCGCTGCCGCATGCGCCGCAGAT
>JBKJKH010000316.1:0-4204 GCA_046597595.1 Gemmatimonadaceae bacterium | reverse complement strand
CCGGCATTGATCAGCCGGGTCGCTGGCCCGCGCATCGCCTGGGCGCCTGCATCGTCGCCGACATAGACGAAGCGTCCTCCGCGAATGGCGAGTGCTCCGGCGCGCGGGCGCGCGTCGTCGACCGTGTAGACCACGGCGTTCGTGACGATGACGTCAGCGGGTGCGGATTGCTGGGCGAAGAGGACGGCAGGCGCGGCGAACGCCGCGAACAGGCTGCGAGCGAGCATCAGGATCTCCGTTGTCGTCAGACGGAATCATACAACGGAGATCCTGTTACTGCTTCACCTGTTCCTGGTCCAGACCACGATCACGCCACACGCCGCATCGCCGCGGGAATCGACGCCGGAGAATTCGGACGGCGCGGTGCTCACCCCGCGATACAGCTCGACGGCTTCCACGTCGTCCACGCGAACCATCAGGTCGAGATTGTTCTCGATCATCTCGACGGCCATGCCGTCGAGGTACATCCGCATCCGGCATGACCCTGTGTTGCCGCGCGATGAGACGCGCGTTCCAGACCCGCGGCGGTCACGAGAGACACGGAATCCCGGCGCGAGCCGGAGGAGATCCGTCATCTGTCGTGCCTGGATCGCCTCGATATCTGCCTTGGTAATGAAAGTGCCCCCGCTTCCACGCGCGCGCCGCGAATTGAACGCGTCAATCCGTGGATCCGTGCGTGAGCGCGGCGCCGCCGCGCGCACGCGGACGGATGCGAGCCGGTATGGGAAAGGGCGCAACACGAGATCGACCGTCCGGTCTCCCGTGCCGAGCATCGCGGTCGTGGTCGCCGGCGCGAAGCCCAACCGGCGAGCGGTAATGGTACGCGCACCTGGATCGATGCCGCTGATGCGAAAGCGCCCATCCTCACCGGTGCGCACGCTTCCATCAATCCCGGCGACGATGATCTCCGCGCCGCCGACCGCGCGACCTTCACCATCGGTCACGCGACCACTCAGCGTGACGGTCGCTTCGGCATCCTGTGCGCGCGCGCGCGGCGCGATCACCAGGCAGGCAACAGCCAACGCCAGCGCCACGGTGACTCGCGAGGAAGAACCGATGCGCGAAGGTGATCCCATCTCTAATCCCCCGGAACTGCGAAGGCCGCAGTTCATGAAGGAAATGTGGGGATGCTCAACCAGATTCGCGAGCCCTGCGTAAGTGGCTATCGAGAATTCGCGACCCGTGCAATGCGGCCGAGCGCCGCGAGCAACGGCAGGCCATCATCCGGAAGCCACTGGGCCGCATCGCGGATTGTTTCCCGCAGCCACGTGGGGTCAACGCCCCGTCCCGCGTCGAGGGCGGCCCGTCCCAGGCGAAGCTGCGCGCCCAGGTGATCGAGCCGTGGTGCGAGCGGTGAGCCATCGGCGGCAGCCACTCCGGAGAGTGCCAGCCGCGCGACTTGTTTCACTGCGGCGTCGAATGCGCGGGCGGCGTCGTTGCTCACCCCGGAAAGTTACCAGTTGTTCCGGCGCTTCAAATGGGTCACGTGCGCAAGGTGATGCCGGCCATGCCAGGCATACAGCGCCAGCGTTGCATCAAGTCGGATATTGGCCCATTCCGGGTGCTTGAACGACTTTGACCAATCGGGGTCTGGCATAGCATGCATCAAGATGGCCCACCGCTGGTGCAGCGACTCGAGCAATGCAAGCGACATCTCGATCGGTGCGCGCGAATCCGCTAGCTCGGCCCAGCGCGCCTCTTCATAGGTCTTGATCGTCGGCTCGTCCTCGGTCAATGCGAGCTTGAACCGGCAATACGCGTTGAGGTGGCTGTCTGGCATGTGATGCACCAGTTGCCGTACGGTCCATCCTCCGTCCCGGTATGGGGTATCGATCTGCATTTCACTCAGGCCGGCGACAGCCGAGCGAAATGCGCCCGGCAGCGCCTCGATCTCGGCGATCATTGGCTGACGTTCTGCGGAGGAAACCGACGCGGGTCGGTTGAACTTGCCCGCCGGATACCGGGGATCGGTGCTTGTGGTCGTCATTGGCGTTGATGGGTGACGGGTGACGTTGGAGTTTTGCCTTCGAGAATGGTGTGCAGCGTCTCGAAGTCGAGGTTCCCTCCCGAGACCACGCAGATCACGCGGCCCGTTCCGGCCTTTCCCGCGAGTGCCGCCGCCACCGAAGCGGCGCCCGCGCCCTCGGCGACCACTCGCGTTCGCTCCACGAGCAGGCGGATCGCGGCTGCGATCCCGTCGAGTGACGAAATGCAGGAGGAGTCGAGAAGCGCACGCGCCATCGGCCACATTTCGGGAAGCACTCCCTTGCTGCCAATGCCATCGACGAATGACGGCACGTACGACGCGGTGACCGGGTGACCCGCGGCGAGGGCGGCCGCGAACGGTGCTGCCGTCTCGACTTCGGCGGCATACACTGGCGTCTGCATCCCGGACGCGCGCAGCGCAGCGGCGATGCCGCAACTCAGGCCTCCGCCCCCGAAGGGGACGATGACGGCGTCCACATCCGGCATGTCCTCAGCGATCTCCAATCCGATTGTTCCGTTACCGGCAACAACCCAGGGGTCCGCGACTGGATGAATGAACACACCAGGCTCCGTTGCATCCCCGTGACGCAGCAGGAGCGTCCACCATTCGTCGAACGGCACGCGGCGCACTGACGCGCCCAGTCGCTCGACGGCGGCCACCTTAGTGGCCGGGGCGTGGTCAGGCACGATCACCCGGCACGCGACTCCCATGCGCCTGGCGCTCCACGCAACGCCCTGCGCCATGTTGCCGGCGCTTGCGGTGTACACCCCATTGCGGAGCTCCGATGGCGCGGCTGCCGACATCCGGCTGTACGCGCCGCGCAGCTTGAAGGAGCCGATCGGCTGGAGCATTTCGAGCTTGAGCCAGATCTCGCATGGCGCGTCCACCGCGAGGCGCAGAAGTGGGGTTCGCACGGCAACGCCGCGAAGCCGGTCCTGTGCTGCGGTGATCTGGGTCAGTGTGGGCGCAACGAGCGGTGCAATCACCGTTGCCCGCCGAATGTCACCCAGCTGCCGGTGCCCGCGGCCATCGCCTTCTCGTACAGGAGCCGCGCAGCGGCGATGTCCTCCACGGCGAGGCCTAACGACTTGAACAGCGTGATCTCGTCGCCGGTCGCGCGTCCGGGCGCGCTGCCGCCGACGACGTCACCGAGTTCGGCCACGATGTGCGCGTCGGTGATCGCCCCCTCGGCGAGGGGGATGAGAAAGTCCCCCGCTTCGGCGAGCGCCGACTCGCGACGGTCCACGTAGAGTCGCGCACGCACAACGGCCGCAGTGTCGAGTTCGCGCGCCGTCCGGATGGAGGCGCCGACCGCGTTCACATGTGCGCCCGGCGCAAGCCAATCGCCCCGAAGCACAGGCTCGCGAGAGGCCGTCGTCGTGCAAACGATGGTCGCCCCCTCCACAGCCTCGCGTGCGCTTTCCACGCATTCGACCGTGACCTGGAATCGTTGTTCCGCACGCGTCGCAAATGCACGCAGCCGCTCGGGCGTGCGGCTCCACGCGCGTATCCTGCGGATCGGTCGCGCGATGCGCATCGCCTCGAGGTGCGTCAGCGCCTGTACCCCCGAGCCGAGTATGGCGAGGTCGTCCGCATCATCCCGGGCCAGCAGCCTCGTCGCAACGCCGCTCACTGCAGCCGTGCGAATCCCGGTGATCTCGCTTGCGTCCATCACCGCCAGCAATTCACCCGTGTGCGGATCGAACAAGAGCACCGCGCCCTGATGGGAATCGTGTGTCGTGTGCTCGTTGCCGGGAAAGACGGTGATGACCTTTGCCCCCAGCGCGTTCGCGAGCCCACCGGGCATCGTTGCAAAGAAGTTCGAGGTGCCGGGCAGCTGCACCACAGTGCGCAGAGGCAGGACCGCGCTTCCATTCGATACGTCGGCCAGCGCCGCGCTCATGGCATCCATGCACTCGCGCATCGAGAGCGATGCGCGCACGTCGGCGCCGCCAAGCACGAGAAGGGCCACCGATGCGTTACGGCGCGGGAAGCTGGAGCGGAGTGGGTGACGCCGGCAACGCGAACAAGCGTGCCCTGACCTGTTGAAAGCCCGGTGAATCCTTCGCGAGCCCGCGACGCTGCTCCGCGGGAATCTCCGCGATGAGTTCCCTGGTTCGCGCAACGCGCGATTCTTCCAGCGGGTGCGAGGCGAACCAGCCCGACACCCCGCTCGGACGCGACCGGCGCTCGGAAAGCAGCAGCTCGAACAGCGCG
>JBKJKH010000308.1:0-2724 GCA_046597595.1 Gemmatimonadaceae bacterium | reverse complement strand
TATCCGGCGGTGGACGGCGCAACGCGCGACCGCGGTCCGCAGGGTGGCATGATCATCAGGCACGGATACGTGGTCGCCGAGTGGGGCGAGCCCGACAAGGTGGACATGACGTTCAGCGTGGCGAAAAGCTATCTGTCCACTGTCGCCGGCCTCGCCTTTGACCGCGGATTGATCCCCGACGTGAACCGGCCAGTGCGTGAACTGGTGAAGGACGGAGGGTTCGACTCTCCTCACAACGCGCCAATCACCTGGCATCAGCTTTTTACCCAGACGAGCGAGTGGGAGGGCGCGCTGTGGGGAAAGCCTGATATCGCAGACCGGCGCGCTGGACGTGACCGCACACTCGCCGCGCCGGGCACATTCTGGGAGTACAACGACGTCCGCGTGAATCGCACGGCGCTCGCCCTCCTGCGCGTGTGGCGCGAGCCACTCCCGGTGGTCCTCAAGCGGGAGATCATGGATCCCATCGGCGCGTCCAGTACCTGGGAGTGGCACGGCTACAGGAACTCCACCACCGAGGTGAACGGCCGCCAGATCGAGTCGGTGACGGGCGGAGGGCACTGGGGCGGTGGGGTGTGGGCGAGCACGCGGGATCACGCGCGCTTCGGTCTCCTCCTCGCGAGGCGTGGCAGGTGGAATGGCCGCCAGCTGCTTTCAGAGCGATGGATCGCCATGGCCACGACGCCTACGCCCATCAAGCCCGTCTATGGCTATATGTGGTGGCTGAATCCCGGCGGCCAGCAATACGCCGCCGCCTCGCCCGCGAGCGTGTTCGCACTTGGCGCGGGCGGCAACATTATCTGGATCGAGCCTGAAGACGATCTCCTCGTCGTCACGCGATGGCTGGATACGCGCAACGCGAACGAGTTCATGCGCCTTGTGAGAGCGGCCGTCGTCAGGCGGTAGACGTTTCTACTTTTTTCCCGGGTCGTCACCGCCCACGATCAGCATCTCCTTCGTTACGCGACGCGGTTCGATCGTCGTCGTACTCTCGACGCGCACCGAGTCGGTGCTGACGAGAATGTCGGGCGCAGCGCCTTCGCTCCGCCGCCCCGCCGGGGCGTTCCCGAGCGAAGGAATGGAACTGGGCGTGAGCAACATGTTCTTGCCGAGCGCCTCCGCGCGTGGAAGGTCGAGGCTGTCGACTGGCATGGCGTCGGAGCTGATGAGCATCTCGCGACTGTGACGCTCTGCGGTCGGCTGCGCCTCGACGGCGAGACCCTCGAGATTCACGCTCTCGGTGTTCACGATCGGCACGGGATCGCCGGGCTGCCATCCTTCCGGGACGCGTGTCTTGCGATAGCTCCTGATGCCCGCTCGCGCCAGCCAGAGAAAAGTCAGTGCGCCGAGGAGGAGCTTTCCTCCGGTGCGGATGAAGACGAGATCGAACGCGGCGACACTTGAGTCGCCGATTTCACCGCGGATCTGGATCGCGTCGAGTGTGAAGAGCGCCACCGCTGCCAGGACCGTCAGTCCGACCAGCAGGTTGATCAGGGCGGCGAATAGCTGCACGCGCCCGTGCTCCATCATCGCCGCCATCGCCATCAACAGCACGGTCCCGAACAGCGGCGTCAGGAAGAATCCGCTGAGGATGCCGAGCGTGCCGAAACGCCAGCGCACTTCCCCGAGGTGGGTTGGCGAGACGGTTCCCCAGAAATCCAGCGCGGGGATGAAAATCAGCAGGAGGGCGACGACATAGAACGGCTTGGCGAGCGGCTCGAGCGCCTCGGGCAGGCCGGCGAGGCGGCCGTACAGGGCGCTCGGCATCGTCGCCGCCGGAGGAACGTCGCCAGCCGCCGGAGGGGCGGGGTCGCGCGGATTGGTCACGGCTTGGCTTGGGAGAAGTCGATCAGTGGGAAGGCGTCCGGACTACCACACGGACGATCAAGGCTCGCTGCGGGTTCCAGCGCAAGGCTGACCGGAAGGACAAAGGGCCGGGCGCTGCGCCTCTCGGCGCGCACCCGGCCCCGCTACTGCCGCGAAGCGGTCAGGCGCTCTGCTGTGCCTTGCGGCGGCGAGCGGCAGCTGCGCCGACCATCACGAGGCCCGTGCCGAGCAAGACGAAGGTCGCTGGCTCGGGTGCGACTTCCGTTGTGGTGACGAACTCCTGAAAGCCGCCAGAGACCTTGTTGATGGAGTTCTTGTCCGTGACCACGGAGAACTTGCCCCATTCAAACGCATTCCAGGCCGTCGTGTTGGCGTGAAAACTGTTGACCTGTGCGAGCCACCATGCCTCGGTCCCGACGATGGATGCGTTGGTGCCGCCGTTCGGGTTGCCGGGGTTGAACAGCTCCCAGACAGCAGCCTGCAAGTTACCCCAACCGGCGCTGGTCATCGGCGTCGTGGCGTAGTGCGACGTCAACCAGGCCGCCTTGCGGTACGTATCGAGCGCGTTGGCGATATTCCCGTTGTTGCGGCGCGTCTTGTCGAGCACGGCGCCGGCGCCGAGGTTCGTGATGTTGGCGTACCAGGTCGCACCGAAGTTCGCATCGTTGATGTAGTCGATGCAGTAGATGTCGATCGTCGGGGATCCCGGCCGTGACTGCGCTGTTGCCGTGTAGCGGCCAACGTATGAGCCGAAAGCGATCGGCAACCCGGCGTACGGGCTCGACATAAACTTGAACTTCTCCTGCGCCGACGCCTGGGAGGCAGCACCGCTCAGCAGGAGCGACGCGGTCAGGACCAGGGTGGCGGAGCGAACGAAACGGCGAGGAGAGATCACGA
>JBKJKH010000125.1:0-5993 GCA_046597595.1 Gemmatimonadaceae bacterium | reverse complement strand
GGATTGCGATAGCCGGCCATGTTGGAAAAGGGGATGGGTGCGATGCTGGACGAGACGTATTGCCGGCGCACGCCAATCTCCGGATCGGTGCCGTTGCAGTACGCAGCGATGGCGGTGTCAAAGTCGCGCTCGGTGAAGACGGTCGTGGCAAACACCGGGGTCTCCAGGGACTGCACACGGAGATCGATGCCTACAAGCCGGAGTTGCGCACGCAGCAGGTCGCCGTACACGCCCTGGCCGGGCAACCCCTTGAAGGAAATGACAAACGGCGTTCCGTCGCGCACGCCCGGGACGCTGCGCGCCACGCGCACACCTCCCTCCGTGCGCCGCCAGCCTACGGCATCGAGCAGGCGTGCAGCGGCGAGCGTGTCATATGCCGGAATCGGGAGCCCAGCCGCGTGCGCGAACGCGATGCGAGAGGAGATCGGCGCGTCCGCGACCCGCCCGTCACCGAAGAGCACTCGGCCCACGAACTGCTCGCGATTCACGGCATGCGCAACGGCGCGACGCGTGCGCACGTCCCTGAACCACGGACGGTCGAGATTGAAGCCGAATGTCATGACGCAGTTGCTTCCACCAGGGCTCATGGTCGCCTGAAGCAGCCGGATCTTTGGATTCTTCTGCAGGCGCGCCCGCTCCGGTGCCGGCGCACTGAACAGCCAGTCAATTTCGCCGGCTTCGAGCGCGATGACCTGCGTCCCCGCATCCGGGATGACACGCAGCACGAGATGCTGGATCGTGGGCGCTCCGCGAAAGTAGTGCGGGTTGGCCTTGTAGCGGATCTCTGCGCCCGGTTGATACGCGTCGAACTGGAATGGGCCGGTGCCAATTGGCCGGGTGTTCGCGGGATTGCGCAGTGGGTCACTGCCGGCAAAGACATGGCGGGGCATGATGGGCGCCTCCACGACGTCGAGCTGCTGGAGGAGCGGCGCGTACGGTCGCCGAAAGAAGAACACGATAGTGGAATCGTCAGGCGCCTCGATACGCAGGAGCGCGGGCGCCATCGAGGCGCGCGTCCGTGCATGGAACTTCAATAACAGCGAGTCGAAGGTGAACTTCACATCAGCTGAGGTGAACGGTCGTCCGTCATGCCATTGCACGTCGCGGCGGAGGTGAAAGCGATACCGGCGTCCGCCGTCCTCGACTTCCCACCGCGTGGCGAGTTCCGCAGCGGGCTGCATATCCTCCCCGAATGTGAGGAGGCCGTTGTAGAGGAGCGCGGACGCCGTGTGCACGCCGCCGTTGGTCGTGATGGCAGGATTGAGTTGTCCGGGGTCGCTCGTGATGGCGGCCACGAGGGTGTGTGCATCGCGCCCGGCGGTGCGGTCGTCACAGGCCATCAACGCGAGCACCACCGCCGCCAATGCGAGCCGCCTCGTCATGCGAGCACCTCGCCAACGCGGCGGACGTCGTCCCGCGCGAGTGCGTCACGCAGACCTTCGCCAAGGAGATTGAACCCGAACACCGCGAGGCTCACCGCAAGACCCGGCAACACAACCATGCGCGGTGCGCGGAAGAAGAATGACCTTCCGTCACTGAGCATCGCGCCCCACTCCGGTGTAGGTGGCTGCGCCCCGAGGCCGAGGAAGCTCAACCCCGAGACGGCAAGCAGCAGCTGGCCCATCTCGAGCGCAGCAAGTACCACGAGCGTCGGTGCGATGGATGGAAGCACATGATGGCGAATGATGCCAAAGTCGCGCTCACCGAGCGCCCGCGCCGCGCAAATGAACTCGCGGTCACGGAGCGCGACCACCATGCCCCGCACGACGCGCGCATACGACACCCACCAGATACTGGCGAGGCCGATCACCATGCTCGAGAGTCCCGGCCCAAGCATGCCCACGATCGCGAGCGCGAAAAGCAGCGACGGCACGGAGAGGAGAGCGTCCACGAGCCGCATGAGCACGTCGTCCACCATCCCGCCCAGATAGCCGGCAAGCACGCCGACCGTCACGCCAGCCGTCATGATCAGCAGCGTGGCAATGGTGGCGAGGCCCAGCGACCAGCGGGCACCATGCAGCAGGCGGCTCAGCAGGTCGCGGCCGAGGTTGTCGGTGCCTAACGGGTAACTCCACTGGGCAGGCGCAAAGGAGAGCGCCGGCTGGATGCGAGCCGGGTCGTGGGGGGCGATCCACGGTGCGAGAATCGCCAGCGTCACGAACAGGGCCACGATCGTGAATCCGGATCGCGCGGTGCCACCCGCCGGGAATGACAGCCTCATGCCGGTGATGCCCCGGCCTCGCCAACGCGGATGCGCGGGTCGAGCCAGCGATAGGACAAGTCCACGGCCAGATTGATCAGCGTGAACAGCGTTGCCACGTACAGCACGAAGCCCTGAATGGCCGGATAGTCCCGGTCGTGAATCGCGGCCACCATCCAGAGTCCGACCCCTGGCCACGCGAAGACCGTTTCCACGATCGTTGCCTCGCCGAGCAGACGACCGAACCGCAGTGCGCTCACCGTGACGAGGGGATTCAGTGCGTTCCGGAGGGCGTGTCGCCCGATGACGTCACGTCCTGAAAGGCCTTTCGCGCGCGCCGTCCTCACATAATCCGTACCCAGTTCCTCGAGCAGCGAGGCGCGGAGTAGCCGGGTGAGCACCGCCGCCGTCCCGATGCCCAGGGTCAGGGCGGGCAAAATCAGGTGACGGGCGCTGCCGGACCCCGAGACCGGCAGCATGCCTAACGTGACGGAGAACGCGAGAATCAGCAGATAGGCAATGAGATAGCTCGGGAGCGAGATACCAATCAACGACGCCAGCCGACCGGCATGATCGGCCAAACCATCGCGATGGCGGGCTGACACGAGTGCGACTGGAAGCGCGATGGTCAAGGCGACGGCGAGCGAGACCAGCGCCAGCAGCGCCGTGGCGGAGAAACGTTCGGTGATCTCGCGCGCGACGGGACGCCCGGTGCGATACGAGATGCCAAAGTCGCCACGCACGGCCGCCCCAAGCCAGCGCGCGTACCGTTCGCCGAACGGCCGGTCGAGATGCAACTCGTGTCGCAGTGACTGGACCTCGGCCGCACTGGGCAACTCACCCGTGCGCCGGAGCAGGATCATCGCCGCCGGATCTCCCGGTGCGAGCGCGCCGAGCCCGAAGGAGAGCAGCGAGACAGACAGCCACACGAGCACCCCGCCCCCGAGCCGACGCGAGGCGTACGCCGCGGTGCTCATCACGGCGCGAGCCACACGCTTCCCCAGCCCTGGTTCAATCGCGATGGATGCGCGACAAACCCATGAACTCGATCACGCATTGCGTAACTGCGCGAGATGCCGGCAAGCGGAATGGCACCAATTTCGACATCCACCAGTTGATGCGTGGCGTCCGCCGCCGCACGCCGGAGCGCCACCGGATCGGTCGCCTCGATGGACAATTCCGCGAGACGATCGAACGTCGGACTCGCGTGGGTGAACGCGGCAGACCGCGTTCCCGATCTGGAGTACCAGCGAAGCGACAGGAGAAACGCGGGGTTCGCGTCGTTCTGGCTCGGCCGTTCCATGTCCATGTCGAAACTGCCGCTGTTGAGGCGGCTCTCGAATGTTCCTGCGTCGAGTATCTCGATAGCGACTTGCAGGCCCGCGCGCGCCAGTTGCGCCTGCACGTATTCGACTTCCGCCCGCTCGATGACGTTGCTGTTCACGACGAGGCGAAGGGGGCGCCGGCGGTTGCCGACGAGATGCCGCGCCTGAACGGTGTCCCAGGGCACGCCGGCTACGACGGAGACAAACTCGCCGAGCATCACTGGCGGGTTCACCGTTGAGACGAGGGCGCTCGTGCGCGATCCCAATACCCGCTCAACCAGCGTCCGCCGGTCGATGGCATGCGCGATGGCCGCCCGCAATGCGGAATCCGCCAGCTGATCGTATGGAGGGGCACCGTGACGGTTCATGAACATCATGAGCACGGTACCGGGTGGTGCGGTGACAACCTGAAAGCCCGGAACCGCGGCCAGCGCGTTCGCATTGTCCCGGCTCACGTCATAGGCGAGATCCGCATCACCGGCGCGCAGCGCGAGGACGCGGGTGTTCTCATCGGGGATAAAGCGGAAGACGATCGTGTCGAGCTTGCTCGCCACTCCGGCATAGCGCGCGTTCCGCACCACGGTGAGGTGATCGTGCGCCTTGTACTCCGCGAGGCGGAACGGGCCCGTGCACACAGGATTGCGCGCGGGATCGCCGGACGGTGACATGATGCCGTATGTCGGGTGCACAAGCTGCTCGATCAGGCGCTGGTTGGGTCGCGTGGACCGGATCTCGACCGTACTGTCGTCGATCGCGACGGCCGACGATTCCGAGAGGAAGCTGTAGCCCAGCTTGAGCCTGGCCGCATGGGCGAGAGTGTAGACAACAGCGCGCGCATCGAGCGGTGTTCCGTCCGAGAACGTGATGTTCCGCCGCAGGATGAGCCGAACACCATGTGGCTCCAGCGGCGTCCAGCGTGACGCGAGCCCGGGGTGGACCCGGAAGTCCTGGCCCAGCGTGACGAGCGTCTCGCAGATGGAGGCATTCAGCGGATAGCGTCCGAGCCGCTCGCGGTTGATCGTGATCGGCGATTCATCGGCGCCGTACGCGACGACGAGCGTCCGGCTGGAGGAGGCGCTCGATGAGTGCCCATCGCAACCGGAAAGGGAAAGGATGAGGCTCGATGCGAAAATGAGACCGACTTGCGCGCCCTTCCGCGCGGCACGACGTTCCTCGTGATGCCCAGTGCGCGCGAGATCAGCGAGAGGGACATTCCGCCGTGTGGCTGCAGCGAGCCGGTGGGATCGGTCAACGCCGCGATGTGTTACTGCGGCGTCGAGGACCTGCTGCGTATCATCAGGCGCCGCTACTCCCTCGCGGTCATGAATGCGATCCACATGCGGGAGCGCGCCCGCTATCACGACATCGCCGAAGCTTTGCCAACGATGAGCAGCTCGACGCTCGCCGAAACGCTGCATGCGCTCGAGGCTGCACGTCTGATTGACCGCCGTCCGGAATCGAACGACCGCCCGCACCATACCTATTCGCTGACGGATTCCGGAACGAAGCTGCTCAATCGCTTGCGACGCTTACTCACTGAGCTGGAGGCGCCCTGAGGATACCCGGGGCGTTCACTTCGGTCAACCGAAGTGGATTTGGCTGTCGCCGCTCTCTATAGTAGTATCGCCATGAGTATCACCGAGGGCCGGCAACGGCCATGAGCCGCCTACCAGTCGTTTAGCGGAGCAAGATGCTGCAGCGCCGGGTAATTGCGGTCGAGGGGGTGGTGCAGGGGGTCGGTTTCCGGCCCTATGTACACGGCTTGGCTGCCGCGCATGATTTGCGCGGTTCCGTCCGGAACGGCCCCGGCGGTGTCGTCATCGACATCGAGGGGGGCGCGCTGGCAGTCGATGATTTTCTTCGCGCGCTGCCCATCGCTCCACCTCCGCTCGCACGCATCACAGGGATAGATGTCGTGCCGGCGGAGCCGCAGTCGTACGGCACCTTCACGATCGCCGAAAGCGAATCCACGCCAGCTGCCCGCATGGCGTACTCGGTGCCGGCGGACGTCGCCACGTGCGACGCCTGCCTCGCAGAACTCTTCGACCCCAACAACCGCCGCTTCGGGCATCCGTTCATCACGTGCACGCAGTGCGGCCCCCGCTTCACGATCGTGTGCAGCGCGCCTTACGACCGGGAGCGCACGACGATGGCGGCCTTCCCGCTCTGCGCGGAGTGCCGCCGCGAGTACGAGGATCCCACGGACCGTCGCTTTCACGCCGAAGCGATTGCCTGCCGAAGCTGTGGACCGATGCTGCGCAGCACGCCCCGGCACTCCGCGCGCATCGGCGAAGGACACGTGGCGCTCGACGACGCGATCGCCGCGTTGAAGGCCGGGTCCATTGTCGCGATCAAGGCGCTCGGTGGCTATCACCTGGCATGCGATGCACAGTCCGATGCGAGTGTCGAGCGGTTGCGGGCCCGGAAGCATCGTCCCGCGAAGCCGTTCGCGATCATGGTTCGTGACG
>JBKJKH010000648.1:0-4099 GCA_046597595.1 Gemmatimonadaceae bacterium | reverse complement strand
CCGCACCCAAGATGGTACCGGTTTCGGGCGAACCAGCGATAGAACTTTTCCGCGAGCGGGCGCACGAACGGAATGCTGAACAGCCACGTGACCAATCCTCCCTTCGGCAGCAGGTCGAGCAGATGCTCCACGGCCGCCGCGCCTTGCCACGTTTTCCCGCCCGGTCCGATCAGCTGTACCGACTCGGCGTAGTGCTTCGGCGTCAACCAGGGGAATCGCGCACGCACCCCCGGTCGCTGTGATGGAACGATCTCGAGCACACCGCGCTTGTCCCAGACGCGCAGCGTTCTGACAATTTTCCCGCACACCTTGCAGTTGCCGTCATAGACGACAATCCACGGGCGATTCTCGTCGACGCCGATCGCGAGGGCGTCGCTCCCGACAACGTGGTGACCGGCGCCGGCCACCGTGAACGTCACAACCGGGACGGTCACCGCGAGCCTTCTATGCTGATGCGCGGAGGGTGCTCGAGTGTCGCGTGGACCGCGCACATCGCGGCTGCGCGCTTTGCCGCCTCCAACCGCTTCTCCGGGAGCGAGGGCCAGTTGAAGTGCAGCTTCATGTCGCCCACGCGGTGCGGCCCGTCGACGAACGACCAGGTCACCTCGATGGAAAGGTCATCAACGGTAAGCCCAGCCGTCTCCGCCCACGCGTAGAGCACTGAGAACGTGCAAAGGCCGAGTGAGCTGCCGAGCATATGGAAAGGCGAATACTGCTGCTCCGGCGTGGAGGCCTCGATGGTGAGGCCGTCCGCCACCAGTTCGAGTCGAACGGATTCTTCAGAGAGCAGGGTACTCTTCATGGCTCACTCGTCACTCGTGTCAGTCACTCGTCGTAAGCCCCCAGCGGCTGCTGCTGCGTAAGGCAGTGCAGGGTACCGAGCCCCCAGACGAGATCGACAGCGTGGATACCCACCACCCGGCGATCAGGCATCAACTGCGCCATCGTGTTCAGTGCGACGCGGTCATTCGCATCGTTGAACGTCGGCACCAGCACAACGCCATTGGCGATGTAGAAGTTTGCATAGCTCGCAGGCAGCCGCTCACCAGCCATCTCGACCGCGCGCGGATACGGGATCTTGACGACGCGGAACGCATGCTCGTTGCCGCCGGCGAGCTCGAGCCTGCGCAGGTTATCGGCACTGCGGTCGTGGTTCTCATCCGCAGGATCTGCCTCGTAAGCGAGCACGACGACATCGGGAGACACGAATCGGGCGATATCGTCCACGTGACCATGCGTGTCGTCACCGACGCATCCCTCACCGAGCCAGATCGTCTGCCGCACACCGAGGAACTCGCGAAAGACGCGTTCATATCCCTCACGATCAACGCCAGGATTTCGCGCCTGCACGTCGGACAGCAGGCATTCCTCAGTCGTGAGAAGCAGCCCGGCGCCATTCGTGTCTATCGCGCCGCCTTCGAGAACGACGCGTCCCGTGCCGTCAGGACGCTCGGGCGTCACGCGATGCAGCGCGGTAATCTTCTCGATCGCTGCGCCGACCTCCGCGTCGCGCGCGTAGTTCTCGTACTTGGCCCACGCGTTGAACTTCCAGTTCACCAGCGTCACGTGCCCGTCTTCGCCAACAACGCCCGTCGGGGCGGAATCGCGCAGCCAGACCCGGTCATTCGGGACGACATGCAGGTGATATCCGTTGCGCGCCACGCCGTGTGCATCGAGGGCACGCCGGGCGGCATCGCGGACATCCTGATTGTGACAGAGAATGTTTACGCGCTCGTGCAAATGCAGGACGCGGACAATCTCCGCATACACCCACGGAATGGGCTCGAGCTTGCCCGGCCAGTCGGGCTCATGATGTGGCCAGGCGATCCACGTCGCCGCGTGCGGCTCCCACTCCGCCGGCATGTGGTACTGCGGGCCGGCACGCATCAGCCGAGGTAGCGGCTCAGGATCGGGCCGTAGGCGTCAATGCGCCGGTCGCGCATGAACGGCCAGTTGCGCCGCGTGTACTCGATGAGCTGCGGATCGATCCGGACAAGCAGCATGTCCGGCGTCGTGCCCGCCTCGGCCAGCAGACGACCGAAAGGATCGTACACGAACGAGTGGCCGAAGAACTCGATGCCATCAGTCCCCGGCTCCGGCTCGTGTCCGACACGATTTGCGGCTGCGACGAAAATGCCATTCGCGATCGCGTGCGCGCGCTGTGCAGTGCGCCACGCCTCCGATTGTGCCTGCCCCCACTCGGCTTTCTCCTTCGGATGCCAGCCGATCGCGGTGGGATACAGGAGGACCTGCGCGCCCATCAACGACGTGATGCGCGCGGCTTCCGGATACCACTGGTCCCAGCAGATGAGCACACCGAGCACGCCATACTTCGTCTTGAAGACGCGGAACCCGGATCCCTCGGGCTTGGCTTCGTCGTGCTGGTAGATCTCGCCGGGGGTGAAGTAGTACTTCTCGTAGTACAGCGGATCCTCGGGGATATGCATCTTGCGATACACGCCGACGAGCGATCCATCCGCGTCCACGACTGCCGCCGAGTTGTGATAGACGCCCGGCCCGCGCTTCTCGAAAATCGGGACGACGATGACGACATCGAGTTCCTTCGCGAGCGCCTGCATCTGGCTGACAATGGGCCCGGGGATCGGCTCGGCAAGATCGAACCGCTCGGCGTCCGTGACCTTGCAGAAATAGGGCGCGTTGAAAAGCTCCTGGAGCAGGACGACATTCGCGCCGCGTGATGCCGCGTCCCGGATGCGCTCGACGTGCAGCGCGACGGTAGCCTCCGAACTTTCGCGAACCGCTTCCTGAATGACGGCCAGCGTGAAGGGCTTTTGGTCGGTCATGGCCGGAAACTAATCAGGCATCCCGCAGTCGTTCAGGGATTGGGGACGCAAAAAGTGCACGTGTCGACGGCCCTCGCCTTCACGATTGTATAGACCACAGCCGCTCCGGCGCCCGCGAGGACGGCTGCGCCAAACGTTGCGCCCCGGTCGAGACTCCGCACGTACACAACCTGCACGTCCGCGAGGGCGATGGCACGGCGGGTCCCGGGCCTGCCGTTGCGCGTGTACCCGATGAGCGAATCCCCGACAACCCCTGGACCATGCAACTCGAGCGTTCCGACGTCGCTGGCAACGCGGACGCGGCCTGGATGTTCGCGCACCGCGCGGTCTACACTCGAGAGCTCGGGTCTCCACCGGTAGCATCCGCTGGTACTGGCAACGAGCACGAATGCAAGCGCAACGCGAAGGTGGCGCATCAGTCCCGCGTGACGACGCCGATGACGATATCGCGGACGTTCGTCCCACTCGCCCCGGTAATCAGCAGGGCGTTCGCCGCGCGCAGGGCCGTGAACGCATCATGGCCCGCGAGGGCCTGGTCGGGATCGACGCCCGAAGCGCGGATAAGATCCCACGACGAACAATCCACGATCGCGCCGGCCGCGTCTGTCGGACCGTCGCGCCCGTCCGTGCCTGCCGCGAGGAGCGTGATACCGCGCCCTCTCTCGCCGGCGTGTTGAAGCGCGCGCGCGGCGGACAGCGCCAGTTCCTGGCACCGGCCTCCCGCACCGCCCGAAACGCCGAGGCTGACCGTCGTTTCGCCGCCCCACAGCATGCACGCGTACTTCGACGGATCGCGCACGCCCTGCAGTCCGCCTTCCTGAAAACGAATCAACTCCTCGGCCAGTCGCGCGCCGGTGAGCGCGGCATCGTCGGCCAGTGGTTCGCGTGCGACGTAGATCGGCATCACGCCCAGCGCGGTGGCGCGCGCGGCGGCGGCGTGCAGGGCGTCAGGGTTTCCGAGAATCACCTGCCGCTCGACACGTGCGAATGCAGCGTCGCCCGGCTTCGGTGTCTCCTCGATTTCGCCAGCCGTCACGGCGGCGAGGTAGGCGCGCAGGCGTGGCGGAACGCTGAGCAGCATGCCGGTCTCCTCGAGCAGCGCTTCGACATCGCGCGCCATCAACGGGTCTGGCGAGCACGGTCCCGACGCAATGAAGGTCGGATCGTCGCCAGGCACGTCGGACACGATGAGGCAGCGTACGCGCGCGGGTTCGAGTGCCCGCGCCAGGCGTCCGGCGCTCCAGCGCGTGAACCGCTTGCGCACCGAGTTCATGACGATGATGTCGGAGCCCGAG
>JBKJKH010000607.1:0-4123 GCA_046597595.1 Gemmatimonadaceae bacterium | reverse complement strand
ATGATCGTAATGCGCACTGCAGAGCAGATCAGCGAGGGAATGGTGTTGCCCATCGCCTGGAACATGCTGGACGCCACGAAGATCAGCCCGGACGCGACGTAGTTCCACGACACGATGCGAAGGTATTCGTTGCCGATCGCGATGACCGCAGGATCGCTCGAGAAAATGCCGATGAGCGCTGCGGGCGCAATGTGGCACGCGAGCGCGAACAGGAACATCACGCCAGCCGCCATGAGCGCTGCATCCTTGAACGTGTCCTTGACGCGCTGTCCCTGTCGCGCGCCGAAATTCTGGCCGGCCACCGGGGCTACCGAAAATCCGAGCGCCACGACCGGCATGAAACCGGCCTGCACGACGCGCTGCCCGATACCGAAACCAGCCTGCGCCGCCGCGCCAAAGGGCCGCGTCACCGAATAGACGAGAAAGAGATACACGGCCATCAGGCCAAACTCGAAGCCCGCCGGAAGGCCGATCGCCAGCATCTTTCGCCAGAGATCGAATCGAGGCTTCCAGTCGGCCGCGACAAACTTGAGGACCGAGTCTTTCTGGAAGAAGTACATCGTCAACCAGATGACGGCGATGACGATGGCGATGAGCGAGGAAATTGCCGCGCCGGCCACACCAAATGCGCGCCCCGTGCCCCAGCCAAAGATCAGGACCGGCGCCAGAATCATGTTGATGATGACCGTCACGGTGGACACGATCATGCCGGGCTTGAAATTGCCCATGGCGCGCATCGCCGATCCCATCGCGACGAGCGCAAACTGCAGCGCCATCGCGGGCACGAACCAGACGAGGTACTGGCGCGCCAGCTCGGCCGTTTGCGGATCGGCGGCCATCGCGCTGGTATAGCGCGTGGCGACGGCAAGACCCACAATCAGGAACATCACTCCGGTGACGATCGCCAGCACCTGCGACTGATTGAACAGCAGCAGCGCCTGCGGCATGTCCTTCCGCCCCATTGCATGCGACACGACAGTCGTCGTGCCAACGCCGAGCATCTGGGTGAGGGCGAGGACGATGAACGTCAGGTTGCCCGCGATGCCGACGGCAGCGACGGATGACGTCCCCAGTCGGCCGACCCAGTACAGATCGACCAGGAAATACAACGTCTGGAAAATCATCGTCACGAGCATGAAGCTCGTGGTCTTGAGCAGGTGCCGGGAGACCGAGCCCGTCGTGAGATCCTGCATGCGGGCCGGGTTAGGTGACGGGCTTCACGCCGCTGTCGCGCTCGACCACAATCGTGAACTCCTTCGCGAGCGCCACGACCGCGCCCACTGCCAGCCAGAAAGGCATGAGCAGCGCGCCGGCGAGTCCGGCCGCGAGCGGCATGTCGAGCAGCGTGCGCCCCTGCGGATTCCGCAGGATGATGCGACGCACATTCCCCTCGTCGATGAGGTCCTTGAGCTTGTCCTTGAGATGTGCGCCGCTGACCCTGATTTCTTCCATGTTCCTGCTACTCCGGTGCGCCGGGATGGTATTCCCGTTCGATGTGTCCCTTCAACTGTGTCCGGTAAAAGTACACGTCGCGAAGGTTTCCCGTGCTGTACCGCTCTGCCTGATCCCGGAAGTGCCGTGACGCCGGGTGGCCGCTTGACCCGCCGGCTGTCACCGCCCGCGCCCGCACGCTATCGCCGAACTCGACTACGGCCACAAAGCTGTTGCCGCCCGTCCCGTACCACTTGCGGGTCCCCGGGTATGCGCGCGCGCCGAACGACGCGAGCGATCCCCAGCGGGACGACGTGAATCCGACCGGAACGCTTGGGCCGGCGTCGTCGAACTTGTGCACGATGTCGCCCGTCAGCCGCTGGAACCGGTTGATCGAGCCCCACGCGGTTTTCCAGCTACCGAAATCCGCCGTCAGCTTGTCCGACGCCGTCGCCAAAGCCTGCAGGCGCATCATGGGCGTCGCCCTGGCCTCCATGAAATCGTAGACGGACATCTCCTCGCTGTTCGCATCCGCGGTGACGCGCTGCCACAGCTCGTCTCCCCAGAACACTGCGAGCGAAGTGGGAACAGACGACGTGGCCCACCGGAAATCCCAGCCGCGCAACAGCGCAACCTGCTCAGCAAGCCGTGCCTTGTGGGGATGGTCAGGAGCCAGTCCATCGTAATCCCGCACGAGCACCGGAATCAGCTGCGCAAACGCGGGGAGATGACTGTCGTACGCTGCATCAAGCAGGGTTGCCGGCGTGAAATCCTTCTTGCCCTCGAGCACCCTGATGGCGTGAATCCCGCGCGGGTTCTCCGTGTACCGTTCCATGTACGCCGGATAGTTTTGCTTCTTCGGACTGAACGCGCCTGCCGCGGAGTACGGCCAGTTGTTGGTGTTATAGAGCCAGCCGTTGGCAGGATTCACGATCAGTGGGCTCTCGTCGATGGAGTGCACGCCCTGCCACTCCGTCGCCGGATCGCTGCCGTCCACCGGCATCGCCCAATCGAAGCGCGTGCTGCGCTTCGGGACGTAGTTCGCATGGAAGTACGCAATGTTGCCGTCCGCGTCCGCGTAGATGGTGTTGTTGGACGAATTGGTGTGCAGTTCCATCGTCTGGCGGAACTCGCGGAGATTTCGGGCTTTCGTCCTGGAGTACGACTGCGTGAGCGCCTTCAGCGGCTCCTGCATCAGGCGGACACTCACCCACTTCCCGTCTGCCTCGCGCACGATCGGCCCGTGGTGAGTCCGGTACACGGTGAACTCCTTCGTCGCCATCCCGCTACTGGTGCGGTACGGAACGCTGACCCGCGTTGACGTCACGGCCCGCTCGGCACCGCCGTAGCGGTAGGAGAATCCGTCGCCTCGCGGCGTGACCGTCTCCAGATATTCGTCGATGTTGTCCGCCCCGCTGCTTGTATGCATCCAGCCGGCGCGGTCGCTGAATCCCTGGTAGACGAAGAACTGTCCCCACGTCAGCGCACCATACACGTTCAACCCTTCCTCGGAGACCGCCTGCGCCTCAGCCCTGAAAAAGAAGGACGTATGCGGATTGATCAGCAGCAACGCGTGGCGCGACGCAGTATTCGACGGCGCGATGGCAATGCCGTTCGAGCCGCTGGGTTCCGATGGGTAGGGGCGCTTCTCAACCGGAATCTGGCTCAGCGCCCGCTTTCCGTAAAACGACTCGAGGTGCGGCAGCGAGACCTTTTCGATGTCGCCGCCGATGCTGCCTTCGCTGAACGCGAGTGCCATCCACGGTTCGAATTGCCTGATCACGCGCGGAGTGACGCCCGGATGCTTGGCGAGATAGAAGTTCAATCCATCGGCCCACGCGTTCATCAACAGCTGCAGCCAGACAGGACTGCGGGCATACAATTGCTTCATGCTGTCGGGTTGGATGAACAGCTTCATCCGGAGGTCCTGGTAGATCGCGGACGCCCCTTCCGCTTCGGCCAGCCGACCGAGCGCGTTGAGATAGTTCGTCTCGATGCGATTGAAGTTGTCCTCGGCCTGCGCGTACATCAGCCCGAAAATGGCGTCGGCGTCGGTCTTTCCATAAACATGAGGAATGCCCCAGTCGTCGCGCACGATGGTGACGCGCGCGGCGCGCTCTTCCCATCGAGTGACGTCGGATGTGGGCGCGGCATTGTGCACGCACGCCGTGAGCGACAGGAAAAGCAGGACGGAACGTGTTCTCATGCGATGCACCCGAGTATTGGAAGACACTACTTCACCATTCCACTATCTTTCCTGCCTCGATCTCGATTGCGCTGGCGCGCCTCAGGCCGGCGCGCTGCGAACGCGTGAGCAGGGAAATATGCGGCGACGTGTCCAGCGCAGCGGCAAGGTCCCAGAGATCGTCCTCGGCTGTCACCCAATCACCGCGCCAGCGCGCCAGACTGAAGGGCTTTGAGAACGACCGCAACGTCTTGTTGCCGTCGTGCATGAAATATTCATGGAAGAACGAGACGGCCAACTCCCTCACGTTCCGGTAGATCGGCTCCCGATACCGGAGCACGGCATGGTTGGTCTTGGTAATGCCTCCCCAGCAGCCATCCTTCCGGAAGAGCGCCACGACATGATCAACATCCTGGACGGTTGCCTTCAGGTCCATGAGTAGCGGCCGCTGTCCGTGCATGGCCAACGCCAGCGCCGCGAGGAGCGCGCCCTCCATGCAATGCGCGC
>JBKJKH010000215.1:0-3208 GCA_046597595.1 Gemmatimonadaceae bacterium | reverse complement strand
CGTCGTCGACACCAGGTGCGAGGTCACGTTTGCCGTGGTTTTCAGCATGTCGGGCACTACGTCAACGGCGATCAGCACGCCAACTCCTTCCGCCGGTAATCCCATCGACACGAGCACTGGTGCGAGCAACAGCAAGCTGGCGCTCGGCAAACCCGGAACACCGAAGCTCATCGCCGTCGCGGTGGCAACGAGGGTGAGCAGGGCGGCGGTGTCGAGCTCAACGCCGTAGAGCTTCCCGAGGAAGACCACGCCGGTTACCCAGGCGATCGGCACGTTCGGACGGAAGATCGACACGGCGAGTGGCAGCACAAATCCCGTCGCTTCCGCGGGCAGGCCGAGTTGATCGCGCGCTGCATTGATATTGGCCGGGAGTGCGGCGAGCGAAGACCGTGTACTGACCGCGACCATCTGCGCCGGCAGCGCGGCAGCCGCCAGGCGGCGGATTGAAACGCGTGCCGCAAGTGCCGCGAGCGGATACAGCAACAGCGTGTACCCGAGCAGCACTGCACAGAGCGTGAGCACGTACTGCCCTACCGCGCCCGCCGCCGCTGCCCCCATGCGGAGCCCCAGGCCAGCGCCAAGCGCAAAGATTCCTATCGGCGCGACGAGGAGCACCCATTTCACGAGCACGAGCGAGGCGTCCGCCACAGCCTGGCTCACGGTTGCGATGCGCTCGCGGCGGTCCGGGGACAATCTGGTAGCAGCCAGTGCAAACGCGACGGTAAAAACAATCAGCGGAAGCATCGCACCGTCCGCCGCCGCCTTGATCGGATTCGACGGCACCATCTCGACGATCCGCTGCGTCATGCTCGGAAGCCTTTGAACCTCGGCGGCGGCTCCGCTCGACATCGCGCCCGCGCGCAACGCTTCCGCGGTTGCCGGATCAATGGACAGCGAGGAGAGGAGCACTGGAGCCAGGAGCACCGCGAACAGACCCCCGCCGACGAGCAGCGCAATGAAAATCGGTACGGCGCGCGCCCCAAGCCGACCGACGCGCCCCGCATCTCCACTGCTGAGCACTCCGCTGGTGAGCAGGCCGACCACCAGCGGAATGACGGTCATCCTGATGCCGTTCACCCACAGCGTACCCAGTGGCTCGACGAAACCGATCGCGCGCTCGAGAGATGAGTGGCCCTCGGCGAGTGTGCCTGCGGCAAGTCCGAGTATCAGCGCCGCGAGAACCCGCCAGGTTTCACTCACCAGTCAGGGAATCCGTGGCGCGCGCTGGTCCGCTCCATTCTGGTGAAGCACCAACTCGACGACTTTCCCGGCGCCATCGCGAACGAACGAGATCTGCGCATCGACTTCGCGCAGGAAAAACTTCGAGTCCGATTCGGGAATCACGCGGAGGCGGCCTTGCCCAGTCAGTTGAAGGAACAGACGGTCTTCGTCCGCTGTCACCGTCATCACTATCGCCGGGGTCAATCGGTATGAGCCAACATACTCAGCGACAAGGGCCGGACGTGCGGGCGCTTCCTTGCGAACGGGCATCGGCCCGAGCTGCGTGAGCGTCGTCGTCGAATCCAGTACCCAGAGGCCGATACCGTCGATGCTGAAGGCCGTGTTGGTCAGGACGACGACGCCGGTGCGCGTCTCGTGATCGAGGGCGAGGTACGAGTGATAGCCACCCGTCTCGCCATTGTGCCACGCGAATTCACGCCCGCGCCGCCGGTTGAGATGCCAGTTGAGCCCCACGGCTGGCGCCGTGCCTGGCCCCTCGCGCTGCATCACATGCGCCGAGCGAAGCGCGGCTGGAAGTCCCTCCCGCACGTCGAGATTAGCCGCGAGGAACTTCAGCATGTCGTTCGCCGTCGAACGAATTCCGCCGGCACCGACGAATGTCGGGAGGTCCCAGTTCTGCGCCGGCGCGCCCGTCGCATAGTGGCCGCGCGCAAGACGTTCACGCATCGCCGGAGTCAGCACGACCCGGGTATCGCTCATCCCGAGCGGTCGCACGATCCGCTCGAGCAGCAGCGCCTCGTAGCTCGTGCCCGCCCGCAGCGCGAGGACATGGCCGAGCAGGCCCACCGCGAGGTTGGAGTACTCGTACCCGGCACCGATGTCTCGCGTCAGCGCGTACGACGAGAGGAAGGCGTACATCTGCTCAACCGTGTAATCGGCATAGGGATTCTCGGTATCCTTCGGCTGAAAGTTCGCGGGCATCCGCGGCAGGCCGGATCGGTGCGTTGCGAGATCGAGCAGGGTGACCTGCCGGCCGTTGCGCGATGGCATGGTGACGGAAGGGGGCAGGAACTTCTGCACTGGATCGTCCAGGCGCACTTCCCCGCGGCGCACCATCTCCGCGAGCAGCGCGCCCGTGAAGACTTTCGAGACCGACCCGATCTCGAACACCGTGTTGCCATCCGCGCGCCCCGCGCGCCGTTCGTCGGCAATGCCGGCCGAGATGATGCGCGAGCCGCCGGGTTCGAGTACACCGACCACGATGGCCGCGTTGCGATTCGCTGCGACGCGAGCCTCGATCGCCGCGTGGATTGCGCTGTCCGCCTGGGTCACGCGTTGCGCGCCCGCGGGACGGCCAGTGGACGCAGCCAGGGCGAGCATCAGCCGCGCGGCCCGCTGAACGCGATGGGGGATGAAGTCCAGCAATACGTCCTCGAGTGTGAGGGAGACGTCTTCGGGGGCGGAATTCGGATCTGGAAACGGCATGCCCGCTGATATTGCGCGCTTGCACGCCGCCGCACCAGCTTGCGTGTCCCACGAAACCCCTCCGCCTTCCGGTGTGTCGAACAAGGGCTGTGCGCCCTCTTCCCCTGCTCCTTCGAGAATGACAGACCGTCGAGACTTCATCCGGGCAGGCGGCATCGCCGCCAGCGCCCTCGTGGCCTCACGCTTCACCCGCGCCGCCGAGGCGCTCCCACTCGGGCGCGCAGCGAATGGCTATGGCGCGATCGAGATGGATCCCGCCATCCGCGACCTCCTGATGGAGGCGCTCAACGCGGCCAAGATCGCCGGCGCGTCGTACTCGGACGCCCGAATCGGCCGCTATCGCCAGAATTTCGTCAACACGCGCGAGCGCCAGATTACGAACGTCGTTGATACAGAGTCGTTCGGCTGCGGCGTCCGGGCACTGGTGGACGGCACATGGGGCTTCGCGGCGACCAAGACGATGACGAAGGCCGGCGTCGCGGGCGCGGCACGCGAGGCAACGGCGATCGCCAAGGCAAATCGTGTTGCGCGCGATCAGTCG
>JBKJKH010000171.1:0-3693 GCA_046597595.1 Gemmatimonadaceae bacterium | reverse complement strand
CACGCTTATCAGGCGTGCGCTCTAACCACCTGAGCTACAGGCCCTCGAGCTGTTCTTCGAGAGACACGCAAACTAGTCAACCCAAAGGCCAAGGTCAATCAGCGCAACGGGTTCGCCCGTGCACGCGCGGACGCCTCCGCCTTCCAGAGGCTCGACAGGATCGCATCCACATACTCCTGCGTCGAGAGCACCGCAAAGCGAAATCCGCCCGGAGCGCTCTCCTCCCCGCGAGCCTTCTCCGTCGGCAGTGGGCGCCTCTCCATCACGCGGCCTTCCGCGCCGCAACAGCATGCAGGCAAGTTGCCAGCATACCACGCTCGGCGGGGGCCTGAACGACCTCGGCGTGCAGCTCGCGCAGCCAGCTCAACATCGCCTCGTCGCGCTGTTCCGTGTAAACAACAACGCGCGGCGGCAAGGATTCGAGCGACAGCGCCTGCAGGAGACCGACCGCATCGAGCTTCGGCACGGCGATCTCCGTGATCACGACGTCAGGACGCAGCTTCCGCGCATACGCGAGCGCCGCTTCTCCGTCGTGCGCCTCGATGACGCTGAATCCCTCGGACTCCAGACTTTCGCGGAGCGCGCGGCGCGCCTTGTGATCGTCGTGGACGATCAACACCCGCTGCCCGAGCGCGGGCGGCGCGCGACGCGTGATGACGCGGAGCGCACCGGTGATGCGCTTCACGATTCCCTCGGACGACACCGTCCGCGCAGGACCCGTCGGCTCGACCTTGGACTCGCCGCGCATCTTCGCGAGGATCGCGTCCACACTCGACTGCGCCGACTCCACCTGCGTCGGCATGTGCGTATTCGCCACGGGTGATGCGATCGTGTCGAGCAACTCGTGAATTGACGTCACACCGTCCAGCACGCGCTGCACACCCGCATCCCACAGTGAGCGCGCTCCGGCAGCACGCGCCACGCGCTGGATCTCCTCCGGCTCGGCGCGGCGGGCAATGACGCGACGAAGCTCGTCGGTCACCACCAGCACCTCGGCCACGACGGTGCGCCCGCGATAGCCTGATCCTTCGCATGCCGGGCAACCCACCGGCGCACGCAGGGCGTGCGTCTGCTTTCCCACAAGCAATATCTGCTGTTCGGGAGGCAGCTCATCCAGGCGCACCGGGCGCGCACATTCCACGCATAGCTTGCGCACCAGCCGCTGGGCCACGACGCCGCGCAGCGCACTGGCCAGCGCGCCCGCCTCGGCGCCAATGTCGAACAAGCGCGCAACGGCAGACGCCGCGTCGTTCGTATGCAGCGTGGACAGCACGAGGTGGCCCGTCATGCTCGCCTTGATCGCAATACCGGCCGTCTCCCCATCGCGGATCTCTCCGACGAGCACGACATCCGGATCCTGCCGGAGGATCGACCGCAATGCGGAGGCGAACGTCAGCCCGGCGCGCTCGTTCACCTGCACCTGGTTGATGCCATCAAGACGGTATTCGATCGGGTCTTCGACGGTCACCACGTTCGTTTCGCGTGACTGCGTGGCGCGCAGCATCGAGTAGAGTGTCGTCGTCTTCCCGGAGCCTGTCGGGCCGGTGACGAGAACGAGTCCTTCAGTCTGCGCCAGCAGCTTCTCGACCTGATAGCGCTCGCCCGCGCCAAGCCCGAGCTGATCGAGCGGCACGGTGCCGGCTGAGTCGAGGAGGCGGATGACGGCCTTCTCGACCGCTGCGCCGAGCGGGAGGGTGGAGACGCGGAGGTCGATGGCGCGCCCGTCGATCTGTACGGCGGCGCGTCCATCCTGCGGCCGCACACGATCGGCGATGTCGAGCCCTGCGAGAATCTTCAGCCGGCTCAGGACGAAGGCCGTTGACTCCGCCGGGACGACTTCGATATCGCGCAGGATCCCGTCGATGCGGTACCGCACGACGAGTGTCCCGTCGCGCGGATCCAGGTGGACATCACTTGCGCGTTGAACGAGCGCAGTGGCGATCAACCGGTCGAGCAGTTCGACCACGCCTCCGCGTGCGGCCGATGCGGATGATGGCGCGGAGTTCGTGCTATCTGCCCAGACGACGCGCTGTGCGGAAGAGTCGCCGTACAATGCCTTGCGTCGCTCCGCGCGCTCCGGCGAAGTCGCGTGTTCGATGCGGACCGTGCGCCCCGTCGAGAACTCGAGGTCCTGTTCCAGCGTCCGCGAATGCACGCTTCCCGCAGCGATGACAATCGTCGCGCCATCCATGGCGATTGGCGCGACATCGAATCGTTCGGCCATGGCGCGCGGGAGCAGCGTCGCGAGGTCGATGGAACGGGACGGGCGGGGCGTGTGGCGAGCTGGAGGCGTGGCTGACATTGGCCGCTTGAGCTGTGAGATACTCCCAGTCTCGGCCGCTTCGCCGCGGAGTTTAGCTCCGCGGCCAACCTGATCAGCTAGCTATCGCTTAGCTGCGCGTCTCGAAGCCGTACTTCGCGGGATTCTTCGCGATACGGGCGGCGGCAATCATCTTCGGCACGTAGTCACGCGTCTCTTTCGGCAGGCGGCTGGCAATGCGGTAGAAATCCGCGTCGGTGCCCTTGGAGCGACCCAGCGTGCTCTTCATGACGCGCGCGACGCGACCTTCGCCGGAGTTGTACGCCGCGAACGCGAGGTACCACGACCCGAAGCGCCCGTGCAGGTCGTCGAGATACGACAACGCTGCGTCAGTCGCCTTCAGCGGGTCATTCCGGTCATCGACCTTCCTGGTCACGGTGAGGCCATACTGGCGGCCGGTGGCGCCCATGAACTGCCACAGCCCGGACGCGCTCACCGGCGACTTTGCCTTCGGGTCGAAACCCGACTCGATCATGGCGAGGAAAATGAGTTCCTGCGGCATTTCCCGTTCGGCGAGCTTCGTCGTGATCATGTCGTCGTAGCGGTCCATGCGCTCGAGGTAGATCGCCATGCTCTGCTTCAGGTCTGACTGGAAGCGATCGATCCATGAGTCGACGCTGGCGTTGTCGATGTTAGCCAGGTCCCAATCGGAGGTCTGCTGCGCCGGCGTTCCGGCGACCGGGCCAACGACGGCGCGGGCGATCTTGACGGTATAGGCACCGATCGGCGTCTTGTCGCGCGCTGTGACGAACGGAACGGCAATGACACCGGCGATGACGACGGCCAGGCTCTCGACGCGGCGGCGGCCGAGGAACGACCAGAGTGTGCTGGGCTTCATCATCAAGTACTCTCCGTTGCTGAAGACGAGCTCGCTGAGCAGCGCTAAGTGACCGCGTTGCAGCGAGTTGACTCATATAGTATAGCATCTGGCGGGGTCTTTCAGAACCCCGTTTCGAGGGGGATTCGGACCAATCCTGACCGTCGCATTGACCGTGCGGTCAGTAATAGCCAGCGTGCTACGTTAGCGCGCCCGCCTATCGCGTCGACAAGGCGTGTTGAGCTTGGTTCAGCCGAATTATGCCCGTATTTAGCGGCTTAACTCGGTCGGTTACCTGGGGTGTTCTAATGCAACAAACGCCCCGTCGCTGTGAAGCGCCGGGGCGTTTGAGAAGAAAATCGAATGAGATTCGTGCGGGCTGCGACATCCGAGTGATTTTCAGTCACCGAGGTGACCTACTCGTCGCTCCGGAAAGGAGGTGATCCAGCCGCAGGTTCCCCTACGGCTACCTTGTTACGACTTCGCCCCAGTCACTGCGCTCGCCTTCGGCCGCTTGGTCCCTTGCGGGTTCCGACACGGACTTCGGGCGCTCACA
>JBKJKH010000153.1:0-6859 GCA_046597595.1 Gemmatimonadaceae bacterium | reverse complement strand
GACTGACCGGACGCCCGATCCATGTGCCGCTGGAAATCACGAGTGAGGGCGGTTCCATGTCGGTACTCGGCGTAGTAGGTACGCACGCCGCGGAAAAAGGCCGTGTCGCCCACCTGCGCGCGCAGCATGTGCAGGACGAAGCCGCCCTTCTGATAACTGTTCGTGTTGAGCAGCGCCATCAGGTCGGTCTGCGCGGCATCGATGACCGGACGCTCGGCCACGACCTTCGCTTCCAGGATCTGCGTCCGGATGCGCGTCATTCCCGCGCGCAGCGAGTCGCGGCCGAGATCGTGCTCGTGCCAAAGCTGTTCGAAGTACGTCGCAAACCCTTCCGAAAGCCACAGGTGCGACCATTCCCGCTCCGTGGCGGAGTTGCCGAACCACTGGTGCGCCGTCTCGTGAGCGATCAATCCGACGCGCAGTGACCGCCTGCGGAACGCGGCGTCGCTGTAGAAGATGGCACTGGCGTTCTCCATTCCTCCGAATCGCGTTGAACTCTGGAGATGCGCGAGCTTTTCATAGGGGTACGGCCCCACCGTGGTCGCAAAAAAGCGGACGATCTCGGCGGCCTTCGCAAATGGCCCGGGGGCGTAGGCCTTCTGCTCTGGCGAGGTGTAGACGGATTGCGATACGCAGCCGCCAGCCTCCGCCAATCCGCATGCTGTTTCGCCGAGTGAGGTTTCCACGAGCGGCGCTGCGGCGATCACCATCAGGTAGGTGGGAATCGGTTGCGCCTCACGCCACTGCGCATAGGTGCCGGTGGGCCGATCCTTTCGGGTGGCGATAATGTTCTGCGAGACCTGCGCGCCGTTGGCAACGATCGTCACGGTGTCGCGCGTCCAGACCGTCCACGAAACGGTTGCCTTGTCGGACGGATGATCGACCGTCGGCAGCCAGTTGCGCGCACGATTCGGCCAGTTGTCCCCGAACATTGTCCGGCGCTTGAGGCTGTCGCGGCGAATGATCAGCCCGTCTTTCGGGACGCCATGATAGCGGACGCGCACAGCAAAGGAATCGCGAGCAGCCGCCAGTGGGATACGGAGCTTCGAGGCGTCGCGCACGTACTTCACGGCGAGGCCGTTCAGGGTGACGCTGTCGACCTGCATGTCGAGCAGGTCGAGCGTGAGCGATTCCACTCCGGGAAAACGGCGCACGTGGATGCGTGCGTCACCCACGATGGTATCGCCGGGCATGGGGACCGCGATATTGAAGTCGTAGTGCAGCACGTCAATGCCGGGCTGGTAGACGTGGAGTGTATCGCCGACGTCGCGATCCTTCGAGATCCTGATGGGCACGCGCTCCTGTGCTGTCGCGGGCGCGGCGATCAGCAGGGCGAACAGTATCTTGCGCATCTGAGTGCGAGTGGGTCTAGCGACCGAACAGTCGTCCGATGATTCCGGTGTCGGCGTCGGCTTCGGAGCCAGCGGCAGCGAGGGCCGCGGCGAATTCGGGAGCCGTCTGGAAACGGTCCTCGACGTTGCGCTCCATCCCCTTGAGCAGTACGCGCTCGACGGACGCGGGAAAGTTGAGTTCGGGACGCGACTTGCGCAGCGGAATAGGCTCGGCGCGCAGCCGGTTGATCATCATCTCCTGCTGCGTGCGCCCCTCGAACGGCAACTTGCCCGTCAGCATCTCGAACGTCATGAGCGCGAGAGAATAGATGTCAGTGCGCGGATCCAGCGGCTTGCCGCGCAGCTGCTCGGGGCTCATGAACTCGGGCGTGCCGAGAATGATGCCGGTCGCCGTGAGCTTCTCCAACTCGCTGCCCGCCTTGCGCTCCTTCGCCAGCCCGAAGTCCATCACGACCGCATATTCGGTCCCGTCGGCGCGCTTGCACACCATGATGTTCTCGGGCTTCAGGTCGCGATGGATGATCTTCATCTCGTGCGCGACATGTAGCCCGCCAGCCATCTCGCGAACAAACGTCGTGACCTGGCCCAGCGGGAGCTGCCCGACCTTGTGGGTGCGGTCGGCGAGGATTTCCCCTTCCACGAACGGCATCACGACGTAGACGAGACCATCCTCCGTTTCGCCCAGCCGCATGATGTGGCAGACGTTCGGATGCGCGAGCCGGATGCCGAGTCCCGCTTCGCGACGCAGGCGCGCCATGGCGTTGGGATCCTGCGAGAGCGACGGCGAAAGGACCTTGATGGCGTATCGCTCACCACCGGCGACGTCTTCGGCAAGATACACGAACGACATGCCGCCTTCGCCCACCTTCTTGGCGATGCGGTAGCGGCCATCGAGAACAGTCCCCACCAGGTTGGAATGGGTGGGCACCGGGCTGCGGGTCGCCTCGGGAGTTGCGCGCGACTGCGTGCCCCGATTTGGGGCCGGCTGGAAGGAACCGGGCGCCGCGTTCGCTGGCGGCGCGCTCACCAGACGGGTGCCGTCTCGCGTGCAGAACTTCGAGTCGTTCGCGTACATCGTACCGCAGGCAGGGCACCGCACGCTCATCCGAACTTCTCCTCCGGTGGCAGGTCCGGCCGCAAGATACAGTCGGCACCGCTTCCCTGCATCCCGGCGCCAGCCAACCGCTGCGAAACGTTCATGTACCGACCCGGTTTCGCCCTTCGGCCTTGGCGCGGTACAACGCCTCATCTGCCCGGGCGAGGAGGTCCTCCACAGACTCGACTCCTGCCGACGGATAGGTGGAAACACCGATGCTGGCCGTGAGACGAAGTCCAATCGGCGCGTAGTCCGAAAAGACGTGATCCTCGATGCGTTCGCGAAGCCGATGAGCAAAGATGAGCGCTCCTGTGGACGCAGTCTCGGGGAGGACAACCACGAACTCCTCCCCGCCGTATCGCGCCACCATATCGACACTACGCACCATTCCGCGCAACACCGCCCCCACATCCCGCAGAACATCATCTCCCACGAGATGTCCGTGGGTGTCGTTGATCCGCTTGAAATGGTCGAGGTCGACCATCAGGAGCGTCACCCGCGAGTTGTAGCGGCGGGCACGCTCGAGCTCGCCAACCAGTCGCTCCGTCAGGGCGCGGCGGTTGAGGCAGTGGGTGAGTGGATCGGTATGCGCGAGCGCCTCGAGCCGGACGTTATCGGCACGCGTGGTCTCAATAATCTGCGCCCGCTGAATGGCCGCAACCGCGCCCTTGATGACCGCATCCGCAAACTCGACGTCATCACGCGTCAGCGGCGGCTCGGAACTGGTGCGGCGCAGAAAGAAGACGCCCCCCTGCAGCGAGCCGAGCGTGAACGGGAGCGCCACCACCGAGCGGATGTTCACTGTGATGCTCTCGCGCTCCCAGATCGCGCGCACGGATTCGTAGAGCGGGCTCGTACGCACGTCTTCCACGAGGACGGCCCGGCCATGGTCCAGCGCTGTACGAATCTCGGGGTACCGCTCGAGCTCGATGCGAAAGTTGCGGAGCGAAGGGTCCTCATGGGACGTCGCGACAATGCCGTCCCGGTCCCCCGGGCGGGCGAGAATCACCGAGCAGTGGGTGAGATCGAGCGCGCGCGCCACCCGCCGTGCGAGGATGTGATAGATCTCGTCCGGCGCGAGGTCACCCGTGACCTCGTGCAGGATGTCCGCAAGCTTGCGCCGGCTTTCGGCCTCTTCCCGCGCGCGCACCAACTCCTCTTCGGCCTCGCGCAGTTGTTCGCGCGCGACGCGCATCTCCGCGCGCTGTCGCAACTGCGACTGAATTCGCGCCAGCAGCTCCTTCACGCGGAACGGCTTGCGGATGAAATCCGCTGCACCCAGGCCGAGTGTCCGGACCGTGCCCTCCTCCGGTGGCGCGGCCGAAACGGTCATCACCGGGACATCGCGCCACCGCTCATCGGACTTGATGCGTTCGAGGAGTTGATACCCGTCGGCGTCTGGCATCGCGACGTCGAGCAGCACGAGATCAGGCGTGCGCAACTCGAGCCGTTCCAGCACGGTCGCACCCGCAGGCGCGGCATCCACCTCGTAGCCGTGTTCCCGCAGGATCCACGTGATCGCCTGCAGGGTTGCCGGATCGTCGTCCGCGACGAGGATCCGGGCCGGTGGCAAACCGTTAGGCAACGCGTTCCCCCAACAGGCCCGCCAAGCCCGGCCACTCGACATTCCCACCGCTGAGGACACAGGCGATCGTGCCGCGCGCCGCGATTTTCCCCTGAAGAATTGCGGCGAGCGCGATCGCGCCACTCGGTTCCGCCACCACCTTGGCGCGGTCGATCAGGACGCGCATCGCCGGCACGAGCGCGGAGTCCGGGACGGTGACGATCTCGTCGAGGAAAGCTTCATGGTGTGCGAAGTTGAGCGTGCCGATCCGCACCGCCATGAGTCCGTCCGCGAGACTCGTCGTGTGATCGAGCGTGACCGGCTTGCCTGCTGCGCGCGCGCGAGAAAGTTTTGGCGCACCGTCCGGCTCTACGCCAATGACCCGAGTCGCGGGGCGCAGGGCCTTGATCGCGGCCGCGACGCCAGCGCTCAGTCCACCGCCGCCAACGGGGACAACGACGGTATCGATCTCCTCGAGATCTTCGGCGATCTCCAGTCCCGCAGTGCCCTGCCCCGCGATGATGAGGGGATCGTCATACGGCGGAACAAGCACCCCCCCTTCGGCTGCGACGATTTCGTCCGCCCGCTGCGCCCTGTCCTGCGTCGTGAATCCCGCGAGAACGACCCGCGCGCCGAGCCGCTCGGCACCAGCACGCTTTGCCTCAGTGACATTCTCGGGCATCACGACGGTCGCAGGGACGCCGAAGAGTGTCGCGGCCAGCGCCACGGCCTGCGCGTGATTCCCGGACGATGGAGCGACCACACCCCGCGCGCGATCGGCGGCATCCAGATGCGCGAGAAAGTTGTAGGCACCACGGAACTTGAACGCCCCGCCGCGCTGCAGCATTTCCGGCTTCAGCCAGATCCGCGCACTCGCGGGCAGCTGTGAGACGCCCTCGAGTTGCAGGAGTGGCGTCCGCACGGCGACGGGACGCAGGATTTCCTGCGCGCGCCGAAGGTCAGCGATGGAGACGAGCGTGTGCGCGGATGTGGAGGGCATGGTCGGTATTACGCAGAGATTCTGTTTCGTCCGCCGGACTTCGCCTTGTACAGGCTCTTGTCCGCTTCCTCGAGCAGGTCCACGACTGAGACATCGTCTGAACCGCGTGCGAGGGCGACACCAATCGAGACGGTCACGCTGGGTGCAGGATCGGAGCCAAATGCGTGCTCGTCCACGTTGCGGCGCAGACGCTCCGCGAACGTCATCGCGCCCTGCCATCCTGTGTCGGGCAAAAGCACTACGAACTCGTCGCCGCCGACGCGCGCGATCGCATCGGTCTCGCGCGCTGTCACGCGCATGATGGCGGCGATCTCCTGCAGCACGATATCGCCGGTCGGATGGCCGAAGGTGTCGTTGATCTGCTTGAACGTGTCGACGTCGATCGCCAGCACCGCCAGCTGTGAATTGCGGCGCTTGGCCTGGCGCCACTCGCGCGACAACCGTTCTTCGAGGGCACGCCGGTTCAGACACCCGGTCAGTGGGTCGCTCCCGATCAATTCGATCAGGCGGCTCCGCATCTCCGCGAAGCTGCGCGCGAGCAGCGTCAGGTCGTCCGGTCGTGTCTCCTCGACGACCTGCTGCGTCCCGCCGAGATCCCCGATCTCCACGCGCTTGCAGTACTCGCGCAGCGTCCGGAGGCGGGAGCGGAAGTTGCCGACGGTGGCGATCTGCGCAGCCGCGATGAACCCATAGATCAGCGCGTCCAGCGCAACGATCATCGGCACGGGATTCCAGCCGGCGATGTGCGGTTGCAGCCCGAGCGAGATGGTGACATACCCGATGATCGTGAGCGTCGCGCACCAGATGCCGGCGCGTGCGCCGAAGTACAACACCGACAGGTGCAGCGCGAGAAACCCCAGGATCAGGAGCCGGTAGAAATGGATCGGCGGCGTGCTGAAATACACGAGCGCCGCGAGCAGCACATTGTCGGCGAGGATCGCGACGATGGGCAGCTGAGGCGGCAGGTCGCGTCCGGTCCCGTGCTTGAGGAACCACGCCGTGAAGGCGGTGAAGAGGATGTAGATCCCCGCCGTGCCGGCGATGGCGAGCACGTCGGGCTGCGGTACCTGACCGTCGGCCAGCAGGGAGACACCGGCGGCCACGAGAATTGCCGCGGCGTACCGGATCCAGCGCTGCCAGAGCATGATGTCGCGCTGGAGCTCGGCCCCATCGTGACTGAGCGCTTCGGCGAGGTCGGAGCTGATGCTGACGGACGCGCGACTCTCGCGCCGCGCGCTGCTGTCGCGGGAGATTCGCGGTTCCAACGGAGAGGTGCTCGTCAAGGGGCCTGGGCTTGGGCTGGTATCGAAGCAAAGGCTCCGGGACAGTCGGCCTAAAGTAGGCTTTTGCCCCTCTATGGTAAAGGAAAAAAATAAGGGCCAGGGGGCGCTTTCTGCGCGTCCCCTGACCCTGGCGCTCCCCGGTACCTCGAATCAGGACTCGCTTTCGCCCCCTTCCTCGGTTTCGGTCTCCTCTCCTTCGACGGCCCCCTCGACCTTTTCCTCCGGGATGACACGGGCGACCGCACACACCATGTCGCCCTCATCGAGTTGCACCAGTCTCACGCCCTGCGCGTTCCGTCCGGTCACGCGGACGTGCTTCACCTCGCTGCGGATCACGACACCCGACTTCGTGATGAGCATGATCTCATCCTCCGCGAGGACCTCCATCAGCGCCACCACATCGCCGGTGCGCTCGGTGCGATTGACCGTCAGGATGCCCTTCCCCCCGCGCCGCTGCACCCGGTACTCACCAATCTCGGTCATCTTGCCAAGGCCCTTCTGGGTGACGACGAGCAGCGTCGCCTCGCGGCGCACCACGACCATGCCAACCAGGTTGTCGCTCGG
>JBKJKH010000079.1:0-2747 GCA_046597595.1 Gemmatimonadaceae bacterium | reverse complement strand
GGTCGGCGGGTGGTTTCAGGTCCTTCAGGAACTGGCCGCGCTCCGCACCGCCGAGGCGAGTAGTGCAGAGTACCTTGGCATCCTCCGGCTCGAGACCAGTCCCGAACTGCTCGGCCTCGCGAGCCGCGCGCATGTAGGAGTCTCGCACGACGACATCGCCAGCGACGCGGACACGGTCGCGGCACATGAGCTCGGGCATGTGTGGGGACTGCGGCACGCGAACTGTGGTGGCGCGGCTGGTCCTGACCCGACTTATCCCTATCCCAATGGGGCGACCGGCGCCTTTGGCCTCGACATGGACCGACTCGTGGTCATGCCGCCAGGCAAGAAGGACGTGATGAGCTACTGCACTGGCGTCTGGATCAGCGACTTCAACTTCAAGAAGGTGCTGGCGCTCCAGACCGCGGCTCCAGTCAGCGCTATTCAGCCCGCCGCAATTGTGTGGGGAAGGATTTCAAACGGAGTCGTGACGCTCCAGCCCTCATTCCGCGCCGTGACGCGACCGTCGTTGCCGGATGCTCCCGGCCCCTTCCGCTTGCGCGCGCTTGATGCCGTTGGCCGTCAACTCTTCACGCTGTCCTTCGCGGGAGCAGCCATCGAGGACGTGCCAGGCGATGAACGCCTCTTCGCGTTCGCGGTCCCACTGGCCGATGAAGCCGATGTCGCGTCGTGGCGCGTCTCGGATGGCCGTTCTGCCGAACGGCGTATCCGTGCATTGAAAGCGAAGGTCGTCCGTGACGGCGCGACGGGATCTATCACGCGAATTACGCGCTGAGGTCAGTCGGGGATCGTCGTCGACTGCCACACGACGGTACGCCAACGGCCAGCGCGCTGGACGTACACATCGGTGAAGCGTACCGTGGGCCGCCGGATTTCTTCACCACTGCGCACCTGGATGCGCGCACGACCAGTCACGATCGCGGATGTGCCCTCGATCCGCACCGTCACGTCGCTCGGGATAATCGAGTCGTAGACGAGTCGGCGCTCCCTGAGCGTCGTCAACAGCGCGGTCTTTGATTCCGTCTCCCCGTTCGAGTGCACGTAGGTGAGATCGTCGGTGAGCAGCTGGGCAAGGAGCACGAGATCATTCCGCACCATGGCGTCGAATCGCGTACTCTCGACACGCCGCACGGTGTTGGCCGCGTCCGGATCACCGCCATTGATGCGCGCCATGGAGGCGCAGGACACGAGAAGCAGCGCGGGAAGGACCGAGCAGATCGATGGCCTCATGACTCGCCGCGGATCAATGCCAGCATCACGTCGCCAACAATCTTCAGGGATTTCGCAGACACCCTGTCGATGGCATCCGTCGGCTTGTGATGGCAGCAGTAATCGATATCGACCACGTCAATCACGCGCAGCCCCTTCTTCAGGAACGGGAGATGATCGTCGGTAACGGGGCCCTGGTTCTGCGGGACGAAGACGGATTCGTACCCCATGTCCTTGGCCATCCCCCACACGCGCTGCACGACTTCGGGAGCGCCGGTGAGCGAGTTCCCCTCGTACGGGAGCTTGAGGTCCGCGTCGCCGACCATGTCGAGCAGGATGCCGTACAGCGGCTTGTAATCCGGACTCATGTGCTCCGCGAAATATTTCGCGCCGAGCAGGACATCGGTATCGGTTGCGAAGTCGCCGTAGTCCTCGCCATCGACAAAGAGCAGGTCGACGCCGATTCCCGGCTTCTGTTTCTTGAGCTGGTCGGCGAGCGCCATCAACACGGCGACACCCGAGCCGCCATCGTTTGCGCCGGGGAATGGCCTGGTGCGCAACACCGAGTCTTCCGCCGCGTCACTGGTCGGACGCGTATCCCAGTGCGCAAGCAGCAACACGCGTTTCTCAGCTGGTACATTGTAGCGCGCAAAGATGTTGCGAAGTCGGAGCACCTTGCCTTGCGCGGTCCGATGCGTCCACCGCTGCTCGAGCACGGTGTCGGCGCGTGCCCGCATCTGCGCCGTAATCCAGTCTCCCGTCCTGACGTGCGCAGGAGTGCCCGGCACGCGCGGGCCAAACGCGAGCTGTGAGCGGATGTACCCGAGCGCCACTTCGCCATCAAAGTCGGTGGACTTGATCGTCGCGCCGCGCGACGCCTGCGCCGCATTGCCCCGATTGTCCCCACCACATGACGACACGACGAAGGCCACCAGCAGCAGGCCGCGCCCTCTGCTCCACTTCATTTGATCTCTCCCGAGAAGAACCCGAGCTGCAGGACAGCGCTGAGCACCGTCTGTGTCACCCGGCGATTGATGTTGCGGTCGAAGCTGAGAATGTGCGAGCCCTGCAGCGTGAACGTCAGGTTCTCCGCGAGATCGGCGTCGGCACTGAGCGTCGCCGAACGACGACCATTGTCCGTCAAGCGACTCTCCGCGGCCGATGACCCATTCACCGACACAAAACTCTCCCCGTAGCTCTCCTGCCAGCCAAGACGGGATCGAATGTCGCCGCGCAGTCCCCAGCTTCGCGGTGCCCGGAAGGCACGCGCGATATCCGCGCTCACTTCCGACCCTGACGATCGCAGGACGCTTCCCGGAAGGCTATCGATGCGCCGTGAGCGTGTGTAGCCCGCCGACGTGGTGAGTCCGCGTGGAACCGCCCACTGCAACGACGCCTGCATCGGATATCGCCATCCGCGCGCAATACGCTCGTCTTCCCCCCCCGCGCCCAGGAAGGGCGACAGGATCGCCTGCCGCGTGTGCAGGAGTCGCGCACTCGCGCTTCCCGAGGCCAGCGGACCGGCGCCGGAGCGGAGC
>JBKJKH010000013.1:0-3447 GCA_046597595.1 Gemmatimonadaceae bacterium | reverse complement strand
GCCTGCCCTGCTGCCCTCATCGTCTCGTTCCTGTCTGTCGCCTGCCTGCACCGCCCGCCAAGGCTCCCCGCTTCGATCCCCGCAGTGGAGGGTGAGTCGCGCGTGGCGTTCGCCCTCTCCTATACGGACGTTGCGGCCGGCACCGGCGCTTCCGTCGTCCCTCGTCAGTGCATCTTCGCGCACTACACGGGATGGCTGACCGACGGCAAGAAGTTCGATTCGTCGCGTGACACTGCGGCGAACGGCACTCCGCGCACGCCGATCTCCTTTCCCCAGGGCGCGAGACGTGTGATCCCCGGGTGGGATGCCGGCTTCGAGAACATGAAGGTTGGCAGCCGCCGGCGGCTCTTTATCCCCTACCAGCTCGCCTATGGTGAGCTCGGTCGCCCACCCGTCATACCTCCCCGCGCGGAACTCATCTTCGACGTCGAGGTCATGGCCGTCGCCGATACCCTTCCGACTCTCGTGGGGTCGCCCGCCGGACCCGCTCCCCGATGCCCCACGTGGGCAGCGGTCGCGCGATAGGCATCGTTTGCGCGAGCCGCTACACGCGCGACTGCGCCGGATCGTCGACTTTCACACGGACGAGGAATCGCATTGGGTGGCGGACCTCGCGTGCGGACATGGGCAGCACGTCCGGCACGATCCGCCATGGCAGCTCCGGCCCTGGGTCATCACTCCCGAGGGGCGCGCCCAATTCATCGGCACCTCCCTCGGCTGCGTGCTCTGCGCTGCTCCTTCCATCACGATGGCGCCCGACAGCATTGCCACCGAGCGCCTGCTCATTCACCGGTGGCGAGCCGAACACGCGCCCGCGCTGCACGAAGCGCTCGAGACAAGCATCGATCACCTCAAGCCGTGGATCCCGCCCCGTGTTGCAACGCCAGCGTCAGTGTCCGCGCTCGAAACGCGCCTCGCGGGATTCTCCGCTGAATTCGACGCCGGCCGCGAGTGGTCGTACGCCGTGATGCGCAAGGAAACGGGCGCATTGCTTGGTGGCGTCAGCCTCCATCCGCGCGGACCCGATGGTCGTGTGCCCTTTACCGACGCGGACAGGATCGAGATCGGCTATTGGCTGCGCGCTGGTGCCACCGGAAAGGGATACGCAAGCGAAGCCGCACGGGGGGTGCTCGACGTGGCGACGAGCCTTGCCGGGATGACATGCGTGGAGATTCGCTGCAATGTTCACAACGCGCCAAGCGCAGCGATTCCGCGCCGGCTGGGATTCCGCGTCGCCGAGGCACATGTGACGCCGGGAACGATTCCCAATGATGAGGCCAGTGCGATGATGACATGGGAACTGCCACTGGATCCTGGCATGACATGAGCGCTCCGTCCGCCGCCGCAATCTTTTGGGATCATTTCCAGCGCGATCTCCGTCACGCCGTGCGGGCCATCGGGCGCATGCCGGTGCTCGCGACTGTCGTCGTGCTTTCGCTCGGCGTCGGAATCGGGGCGAATACCACGGTGTTCTCGTGGGTGCAGGCGATCACCCTGAATCCAATTCCGGGCGTCGCGCAGGGGAGCAGCTATCTGCTGATCGAGCCCCGGGGCGAAAATGGCGCGTACCCGGGCACTTCGTGGGCGGAGTATCGGGATCTCCGCGACGGGGTCCGGTCATTCCGCACGCTCCTGGCCTTCCGCATGGTGGCGTTCAACGTCGGCGAGGCGCCACGCACCGAGCGCACGTACGGCCAACTGGTATCCGGAAACTATTTCAGCGCCTTGGGCCTGCGCCCCGCGCTCGGCCGTTTCCTGAGTGAAGACGAAGGCAACACTGAGGGCGGCGCTCCGGTTGCCGTCATTTCGCACGAATACTGGCAAGTGCGCTATGGCGGCGCGGCGAATATCCTTGGCAGCGTCCTCCGCGTGAATGGCCAGGAACTCTCGATCATTGGAGTGACGCCGGACGGATTTCAGGGTACGACGCTGGGTCTCCAGTTCGACATCTGGGTCCCCGCAACGATGGCACCCGTGCTCCTCGCGGGTTCGCAGGAGCTTGAGGACCGCAGCCAGCGGGGCTACACCGTGATGGGGCAGTTGGCCATGCATTCGTCACGCGCAGAGGCGGAGCGCGAGGTCGGCTCGATCATGCGGCAATTCGCAGTCGACCACCGCGATGCGAATGCCGGCATTACGGCCGAGGTGCTCGCGCCGAGTGACACGCCGCGCGGACCCCAGCGCATGATGGTGCGCGGCCTGCTGCTCCTGCAGGGCGTGATGCTGCTGCTCCTGCTGGCGGTGTGCGGCAATACGGCGAACCTGCTCCTCGCTCGCGCGAGCACCCGACAGCGCGAGATCGGTGTTCGGCTCGCGCTCGGCGCGGGCCGCGGACGCATCGCGAGCTTGCTGCTGACGGAGAATCTCGTGCTCGCGGTGCTCGGTTCCCTGCTCGGCGTGGCCATCGCCGTCTGGGGGACGCAGGCCATGCGTGCCGTGCCAATCACGGGCGCGTTCCCGGTCAAGTTCCAGACGAGTGTCGATCCGGTGGGGCTGTCCTTCGCCATTCTGCTTGGCCTCGCGTGCGGACTCATCTTCGGGCTCGCTCCTGCAGCGCAGCTCGCGCAGCTCGATCCGCAGCTTGCATTGCGCGCGGGTGCAAACACTGCTCCGCGCAGCCGGTTGCGGAACATCCTGATGGGCACCGAAGTTGGACTCGCGATCATCGTGCTCGTCGTGGCGGCGCTCTTTTTCCGGAGTTTCACGGACACGCGCGGAATCGACCCCGGCTTCCGGCGCGATGGGGTGCTGCTCGCCGCATACGATCTGAGCGGCCGCAACGAGGGGGAATCGTACACGCGCACGTTTGCCGCGACCCTGCTGGAACGGCTGCGCGCGCTCCCGGGCGTGGAGTCCGCTGCGCTGGCTACGTCCGTTCCGCTTGATATCCACGGCCTGCCCTTGCGCGCATTCGCGGTCGAGGGCCGCGCGCGCGCGGACGACATCCCGGACCGCGCCCTCACTAACGTCGTCTCTCCCGGATATTTCCAGACGTTGGGCATCCCGCTTGTCGCGGGCGCCGACTTCGCGAATCTCAACGACGTGTCATCCGCACGTCAGGTGATCGTCAATCAGGCGTTCGTCAGCACCTACCTGCCGAACGCTGAGCCGATCGGTCGACTCGTGACGTCGCGCGGGCGGACGTATGTCATCGCTGGCGTGGCGCGCACTACACTCTACAACGCGTTCGGCGAGGCGCCGACGCCGATCATCTACTTTTCGTATCGCGACCGGCCAAGCGAGGGAGGCCAGATTCACCTGCGTACGCGCGCGGGCGCGGAGGCACTGCTGACCGCCGACATCCAGAAAGTCGTTCGGGATCTCGATCCAGCCCTGCCGATCTATGACATTCGCACGATGCACGAACATGTGGAGAAGAATCTCTTTCTCCGCCGGATCCCGGCGCGGATGTTCGTCGTGCTCGGGCCGCTGCTGCTGGTGATGGCG
>JBKJKH010000585.1:0-8437 GCA_046597595.1 Gemmatimonadaceae bacterium | reverse complement strand
CGACGCGCGCCCGCGCGCCGGAGCACTCGCCATTCGCGGAGGACGCTTCGTCTATGTCGGCGACGATGCAGGCGCCCAGGCGATGCGCGGGCCAGCGACCCGGCTGATCAATGCCGGAGGACAGACAATCATCCCCGGCATGGCGGACGCGCACGGCCACATTCTGGGCCTCGGCCTGGCACTCGAAAGCGTGGACCTGACCGGCACGACGAGTTACAGCGAAATCATCGCGCGCGTTGCGGCAAAGGCGAAGACGCTACCAGCGGGCACGTGGGTCCAGGGCCGCGGCTGGGACCAGAATGACTGGTCCGATCAGCGTTTTCCGACGCATGAAGCCCTCTCGCGCGAAGTGCCGGGCAATCCCGTTTTCCTCACGCGTGTTGACGGCCACGCGGCACTGGCCAATGCGGCGGCGATGCGCTCCGCGAGCATTACGAGCACCACGGAGGATCCCGAGGGCGGGCGACTCGAGCGGAACGCGGATCGGTCTCCAACCGGCGTGTTTGTCGACCGCGCGATGGGTCTCGTCTCCCGCAGGATTCCCGCATCGACGAACGCCGACGTCCGGCGTCGCGTTCTCCTTGCCATGCGCGACGCAAACCGGTGGGGACTCACGAGTGTGCACGACGCCGGCACCAGCGCGCAGACGCTCGGCGTCTACGAGCAGCTTGGCCAGGAGAATGCCCTGCCGCTCCGCACGTACGTGATGCTTGCGGACAACGGCCCGACGCTCGAGCGCGAGTTTGCGAAGGGACCTCGCAGCGGCCTGTACAACGGATTTCTCTGGGTGCGCGCCGTGAAACTCGTGGCCGACGGTGCGCTCGGCTCGCGCGGCGCCCGCATGATCGAACCGTACGCGGACGAAGCGGGCAACCTCGGACTCGAACTGGCACGCCCTGAACATCTCCAGGATGTATCGGTGCGCGCGCTGAAGGCCGGATTCCAGGTCAACATGCACGCCATTGGTGACGGCGCGAACCGCACCGCGCTTGATGCCTTTGAGCGCGCGCTGCGTGAGGTGCCAACAACCGACCATCGCTTCCGGGTCGAGCACGCACAGATTCTCACGCCGGACGACCTGCCACGGTTCGCGCAGCTGCGCGTGATACCGTCCATGCAGGCGAGCCACCAGACGAGCGACATGTACTGGGCCGAGAAGCGGGTTGGTCCGGAGCGAATCAAGGGCGCGTATGCGTGGCGTTCGCTGCTGGAGACGGGCGTGATCATTCCGAACGGAAGCGACTTCCCTGTCGAGGAAGTGAATCCGCTGATCTCGTTCCACTCCGCCGTGACGCGCCAGGATGCGAAGAACTTTCCGGCGGGCGGCTGGTATCCCTCGCAGGCAATGACACGCGAGGAGGCCCTGAAGTCGATGACACTCTGGCCGGCGGTCGCGTCCTTCCAGGAAAAGGACTACGGGACGATCGCCGTCGGGAAGGCGGCAGACTTCGTGATTCTCGACCGCGACATCATGACGGTGCCGGGAGAACAGATTCTCGGGACCGCGGTCGTCTCAACCTGGGTTGGTGGGCGCACCGTGTATGATCGCGGAACGAGAATCAAGCTGCGCAAGGATCGCTGATGGCTGCAACGCGATCGTCGCTCGGCAAGCTCGCGGCGATCCGGATGTCGATCCTGCTCGGCGTCCTCATGTTTGGTGTAGTGGCGTGGTACCAGCGTAGCCAACCGGAGTGGGTGCAACCGGAGGGCATCAGGATGCGTCCGCTGCGCCTGACGGGGATGGCGATCTGGGGCGCTGCGGTTGCCGCGTTGATCGGCATACGCCTCAAGTTCGCGCGTGAAGTGGAAAGCGGGACGAATATCCGGATTTCGATCATCGCCTGGGCGCTCGCGGAACTGCCCGCGTTGTTTGGTGCGGTGTTCTACTATCTGACGGGCGATATCACCCTCCTCGCAGCGGGTATCGGTGCACTTGTGGTGAGCTTCATCCTCTTCCCGGTGGCGCGTCGCGTGTAGGCCCGCGGGCATCCTTGCGGGGGGGCGCGGTAGTTACTATATACTCGTTTAGAAACTCCTCCTGGAGGCGGGTATGCCGGATCTCAGCGGTCACGTCGCGGTCGTCGCAGGCGCAACACGAGGCGCGGGACGCGGAATAGCGCGCGCACTCGGTGAAGCCGGAGCGACGGTCTACTGTACCGGTCGCAGTACCGCGGGAAACCCTTCTCCATACGGGCGACCTGAAACAATCGACGAAACCGCGCAACTCGTGACGCGCGCAGGCGGCAACGGCATTGCCGTGCGCGTTGATCATACAAACGAGAGCGAGGTCAGCGCGCTGTTCGACCGCGTTAGGCAGGAGCAGCAGCGTCTCGATGTGCTCGTCACCAGCGTGGGAGGCGAGGATCCGCTGCTTGCTGGCTGGAACGCTTTCTGGGAGACCGATGTCTCGCGGGGCAGCGACGTCCTCCGCAATGCGGTGTTTTCCCACGTGCTGACCGCGCGGTACGCGGCACCCCAGATGGTTGCCCGCAGGGCCGGACTCATCATCGAAGTCACTGAAGGAGACTTTCTTGGCGGATCGGGCAACATCCTTCATGATCTCGTGAAGTCGTCAGGAAAGACGCTCGCATTGCGCATGGCGGAAGAGCTTCGGCCACATCGGGTGTGCGCCATGTCGATCACACCGGGCTTCCTCCGTTCTGAAGCCATGCTCGAGGCGTTTTCGGTGACCGAAGAGCGGTGGCGCGAAGGCGGCGCGAAGGACAAGCATTTCCTCCATAGTGAAACGCCACTCTTCATCGGGCGTGCTGTCGCAGCGCTCGCCGCGGACACCGATGTCATGCGGCATTCCGGCGATCTCACCAGTTCATGGGAGTTGGCCCGCGAATACGGCTTTACCGACGCAGACGGCACTCGTCCGGATTGGGGCGAGCATTGGAAGGACGTGATGATCGAAATGCCTGCTCTCGCCGAGGGCCTCGGCCGGCAGGTGCAGTGGCTTGATCGAGTGGCGCGCCGGGCGGAGGGCTATCTCCAGCGGTGAATCGGGTTCTCCATTCGGAAACCATCACCGTGAAGGCATTGTCCAACCAGCGTTCCCAGGCACCAGCGCGTCATTAGAGACACAACCCCGGACACAGACCCAACTCATGGGACGTCGGACTATAGCCCTGGCGATGCTCGCAATCGCCGTCCTGATATTGCCCGCGTCCGCGCAGGCGCAGCAAGCCGATGTCATTCGAGGCCGAGTGATTGGCCCTGACTCGCTGCCTGTCGAAGGCGTGCTCGTCACGGCGACGACGCTCACCGGCAACGTCTCGCGCTCGGCGCGCACCAATCGCGATGGCCGCTACACGATCACGCATCCGGCTGCTGAAGGCGATTACATGATTTCGTTCGCGTCGCTTGGCTATGCGGCGCGCCGATTCGAGCTCAAGCGGATGGCGGACGAAGAAGTGCTCATCGCTGATGCGCGGATGAGCCGCATCAATACGCTCGAGACGGTGCGCGTTGCGGCGCCGCGTGATCGGGTGGACCGGAACGCGGTTGCACCGGACGTGGGTGGAACCGAACAACAGGTTGGCGCGCAGGCGCTTCCTGCAGCGGACCTTGGCGACCTGGCAGCCATGGCAGCGACGCTCCCGGGCGTGCAGCTCGTGCCAGGAGAAAACGGCGACCCGAACGGCTTCTCCGTTCTCGGCCTCGGCGCCGACCAGAACTCGACGACGCTCAACGGGATGAACTTTGGCGGATCCAATCTCCCGCGTGACGCCGCGGTCTCCACTTCGGTCGCGACGTCACCTTACGACGTCTCGCGCGGCGGCTTCAGCGGCGGCCAGCTCAATGTTCGCTCGCGAGCCGGATCGAATTTCGTGGCGCGCGGGATGTCTCTCAACCTCGACGCGCCGCAACTCCAGTGGACGGACCGCGCCGCACAATCGCTCGGGCAGCAGTACAGCAATCTCTCGCTGGGCGGGATGGCGTCAGGGCCAATCAGGCCGAATCAGCTCTTCTACAACCTGTCCTGGCAGCTTGGCCGGCGCGGCAATGATTTTCAATCGCTGCTCAACACCGACCCTCTCGGCCTGCAGGCGGCGGGCGTGTCACAGGATTCCGTCACGCGCCTCCTCGGTTTGCTGCAGACGGCGGGAGTTCCGTCGAGTACCAGCGCGATTCCCGGCAGCCGTCACATGGATCAGGGTTCCATCTTCGCCGGGTTCGATCTTGCGCCGTCAAATTCACAGACGGGCCAGGCATTGTCCCTGAGCGTCAACGGAAGCTGGAACCGGCAGAATCCATTGTTTGCACAGGCAACGATGCTGCCCGCAAGTACCGGCGAACGGACGTCGTGGAATGGCGGCGTGCAGGCGCGGCACACGGGCTACTTCAAGGCGACGATCCTCACCGAGTCCTCTTTCGGTGCAAGTGGCCAGCAGAGTGAGTCATCGCCGTATCTCGACCTTCCCGCTGGCCGGGTGCGCGTCAATTCGAGTTTCGCGGATGGCACGAGCGGTGTGCAGACACTCTCATTCGGTGGGTCGCCGTCGCTCGGCACCACGCAGGCCAACACCAGTCTTGCGGCACTCAACCAACTCTCGTGGTTCAGCGCGAACAACAAGCATCGCATCAAGCTCGCAAGCGAACTCCGGCGCGACGGGTACATCCAGGAGCAGGCCCAGAATGCGCTGGGGACGTTTGCCTTCAACTCGCTCGCTGAGCTTCAGGCGAACAGGCCCGCGATGTATACGCGTCAGCTTTCCGCGGTTGAGTCGCGTGGCGCGCAGCTCATCGGTGGCATGTCGCTGGGCGATGCGTGGCGGCCGACACGCGATGTGCAGGTGCAGTACGGTTTGCGGCTCGATGGAAATCGCTTTCTCGACGAGCCAGTGCTGAACCCCGCGGTGCGGACGGCGTTCGGCGTCGCGAACAACAGCGTTCCGAACAGCCTTTACCTGAGCCCGCGCGTCGGCTTCTCGTGGACGTATGGGAGTGCGTCGCAGATTGCGTCGTTCGCAGGGGCTGCGCGCGCGCCGCGTGCCGTCATTCGTGGTGGCCTTGGCGTGTTCCGGAACACCCCTGCGACGCAGCTCATTACTTCGCCGATCGACAACACCGGACTTCCAGGCTCGTTGCAGCAACTCGCCTGCGTTGGTGCCGCGACCCCTGTCCCGAACTGGGCCGCCTACGCGAGCAATTCCGCGAATGCGCCGACCCAGTGCGCAGACGGCACGGCCGGCACCGTGTTCGCGAACACCGCGCCGAATGTCTCCTTGCTCGCCCCGGATTTCGTGCCGCCGCGCAGTATGAGGTCAAACCTGCAGTGGAGCGGCACCTCCCTGAAGAATCGCTTGTCGACGACTCTCGAGGCGACGTACTCGCGCAACCTCAACCAGTCGAGCACCGTTGACCTGAACTTCGACCAGACCGCGCGCTTCACGGTAGCCGCCGAAGACGGGCGACCCGTGTTCGTCGACCCCGCGAGCATCGTCCCGGCGACCGGTGCAATAGCCAGCGGCGCGGGACGTGTTTCCCCGCTCTTCGCCCGCGTCACGGAGACGAAGAGCGATCTCCGCTCCGAGAGTCGCCAGGTATCACTCCGTGTGTCCCCGGCGAGCTTCAATACGCATTACAGTTGGAGCCTCGCCTACGTCTTTGCCAGCGTTCGCGAGCAGACGCGCGGCTTTGGTTTCGGGGGAAACACCGCCAGCAATCCACTCGACGTGAGCTGGTCCCGCTCGCCGTTTGACTCGCGGCACCAGGTGACCTATTCCCTCGGCTACAATTTTTTCGACGCAATCCGGATCGACTGGTTTGGACAATTGCGTTCGGGAACTCCATTCACGCCGATGATCGCGAGCGATGTGAACGGCGACGGATGGGCGAATGACCGCGCGTTCGTCATCCGTCCGGAGGCAATGAGTGGTACGACGGTGGCCGCCGACATCCAGTCGCTTCTCTCCAACGGCTCGAGCGCGGCGCGCGCATGTTTGCGCACGCAACTCGGCGCATTGGCGGCGCGAAACTCCTGTCAGGGACCCTGGACGACCAACGCAACGCTTTCGCTCTCGTTCAACCCCGCGAAGGTCCGCATGCCGCAGCGGGCGTCGATTTCCTTCCAGCTCTCAAATCCGCTCGGCGCCGCGGACCTGCTCGTGAACGGATCGGAGAATCCGCGTGGATGGGGACAGTTTGCCACGCCCGACGCGAACCTGCTGTACGTTCGCGGTTTCGACCCCGTCACGCGCAGCTATTCGTATGAAGTAAACCGGCGGTTCGGCGCGACTGATCCGGCGCGCAGTGCGTTTCGCGTGCCGGCGACACTCACGGCGATGGTGCGGATCGACGTCGGACCGACGCGCGAGCGCCAGCAGCTCGCGCAGCAGCTGAACCGGGGACGCACGACAGAGGGCGACAGGCTGCCCGAGCAAATGCTCCGCGCAATGTTCACGGGTGGCGGCCTGCCGAACCCGCTCGCCACGATCCTGCGACAGCAGGACAGCCTCAAGCTGACATCCGCGCAGGCGGATAGCATCGCGACAATGAACCGCTGGTATGCAACGCGCTCCGATTCAATATGGGCGCCAGTCGCGAGGTATCTGGGCGCGCTTCCAGAACAGTATGACAAGGATGACGCGTACAGCCGCTGGATCGGCGCGCGACGTGCGTCAGTCGACCTGCTCATGCGGATTGGCCCCGACGTCAGGCGGCTGCTGACACCGGAGCAGTATCGCAAGCTGCCCGCGCTCATCGCGAGCCATCTCGAGCCGCGCTATCTGGCGTCGATCCGCTCAGGCACGGTGACGTTCACTGGCGGCCGCGGCTTCACACCGCCAGGTGGCCAGGGCGGTGGAGGAGCAGTTTTTGTCGGTGCCGGTGGCGGCGGTGGTGGCGGTGGCAACGTGATCATCATGCGGCACTAAGCGATGTTGAACACTTCACACTCAGCATATTCTCTCATGAAGGCATGCTTCGTTCCGCTCGTGCTCGCCGGTTTCGCCGCGAATGCGGGTGCGCAGAAACTCCCCGATGTCCGCCCGCTCGGGGCAGTCGTTGCAACGTCGAAGGACCTGCTCAGCGGCGTCAACGCAGTCCGACAGCTGCCGAACGGACGCGTGCTCGTCAGCGATATTGCCGGACGGAAAGTGGTGATGCTGGATGCCACCCTCGGCCTGCTCAACGTTGTCGCCGACACCACGGCGGCGACGGGGAATGCGTTCTCGGGTCGCATGGCCGGCATCGTTCCCTATCGCGGCGACTCGACGCTCTTCGTCGACCCGCAGTCCCTGTCGATGCTGATGATCGACCCTGCGGGCAGGATCGGGCGCGTCCTTTCGGTCCCGCGTGCGGAAGATGCGATGGGTCTCACGGGCATGCAGGGTATGCCCGGACTTGATCCGCAGGGGCGCCTGATCTACCGGGGCGCATTGCAGTTCATGCGGCGGGCTCCGCAGCCCGGCCAGCCATTTGCGCCGCCGACGCCTCCTGACTCTGTCCCGATCCAACGCATCGACATCGCGACACGCGTCGTGGACACCCTCGGGTTCATCAAGGTGCCGAAGCTGAAGATGAACATGTCGCAGACGCCTAACGGCGGCATGACGATGACGTCGGAAATCAATCCGCTGCCACTGGTGGATGAATGGGCCGTGACGTCCACTGGCGCGCTCGCCATCATTCGGGGCCAAGACTACCACATCGACTGGATCAATGCGGATGGGAGCAGGAGTGCGTCCCCGAAGATGCCCTTCGAGTGGCAGCGCCTGACCGACGAAGACAAGGTGGCCCTGATCGATTCCGTCAAGGCGATCCGCGCGCGCCAGCAGGCCGCCTCGCCCGCCGCGACCGGAGCGGGCGGGATGGTCATGTCTCCTGGAGCGGGTGGCGGTGCTGGTGGCGGAGCGCCCGAGACACGGATCGTCATGCAGATGGATGGTCCTCCCGGTGCGGGCGGTGGCCGCACGCCAGCCGGCGGCGCGCGCGTCATGCCGCAGGTGACATTCATTTCGCCGAGCGAACTACCGGATTACAAGCCGCCCTTCTTTTCCGGTTCGGTACGCGCAGATGCGGACGGGAATATCTGGATCCGTACGATCCCGACAAAGGCGCGCCCTGGCGGCCCCGTGTACGACGTCATCAATGGCAAAGGCGTGCTCGTTGATCGCGTGCAGGTCCCCGTGGGTCGCACGATCGCGGGATTCGGCCCCGGCGGCACAGTGTATCTCGCTTCTCGAGACGGGCAGTCGCCGACCATGATGCTGGAGAAAGCGACCGCCAGATGACTTGACGGGCCACTCAACTCAACCCATACTGCTTTCCATGCAACTCTCGGCACGCGCCTACCGGTATTACGCGACCCACTTCCTGGGCCGCCGGAGGCGTATGCGCTGAGACGCGCATCGATGCAGTCACCGGGCGGCCCTTTCTGGGCCGCCTTTTTTATTTCCCGATCCGGAGCACACCATGCCAGCCGTTACGT
>JBKJKH010000583.1:0-11946 GCA_046597595.1 Gemmatimonadaceae bacterium | reverse complement strand
GGCACCTGGGCTTCCCTGCATCGCGTGCGCGGCCACGACGCGGCCGGCAACGCGACGCACGGCGAAGTTCACCTGCGAGACGCTGAACGCAACGTGGTTCACGCCGAGGGCAGCACGATCGTCCTGTATGGAGTGCATGACCTGGTGGTCGTGGTCCGCGACGGACTGGTCATGGTCACGACGCGCGAGCGCTCGGCGGACCTGAAGGCGATGCTCGACACCTTACCGGCGGAAACGCGAGATCGCGGATGATTCAGCTTTATCTGTATGACGATGAGCAGGCGCGACGCTTTGAACCCTTCGCGTTGACGCGACCGCTGAGCGAGATGCGCGTGGGCGCGGAGCTGGTCCGCCGCCGGTGGGAGATCGCGTTCGGGAGTGGTGCGCGCGTCGCCGGCTTCATCAGCGGTCCCCATCTCGAGCTGTTCGAAGAGCTGGATGCGCCGCATGCTGCGCAGGAGGAAATTCCCGCAGGTGCTGTCCTGGCCAATGCGCGGTGCGCGCCTGCGCTCTCGCTCGCCGACCAGCACGCGGATGTGTGGACCTGTGGCGGTGAAGTCGCGGCTGTGCGCCTGAAGCGCGCGGTGCGCCTCGTCGATCTGGAAGCTGGCATCCGCCCGTTGGGATCGCTCGTCGCCCCCGCTGCGCCGACAACGAAACTGCGTGGTTGGTGGATGCGCGAAGTGTGGGATCCCATCGCGCAGCTGTCCACCATGCTGGCCGACGACATCGAGCACCTCGTGCCGACGCTCGCGATCAAGTCGGAGGCTCCTCTCGGCGCGATCACGCTCGGTGGTCACGCCGTGCACATCGAGGAGGGCGCCACGATCGAGCCGATGGTGGTGTTCGACACATCGGCGGGGCCAATCCTTGTCCGTGCCGGGGCGACCGTCGGTGCCTTCACGCGACTGGTGGGCCCGGCGTACGTTGGGCGCAAGTCGGCGGTGGTTGGCGAACGCGTCGCCGTGGTCTCCATCGGCGACGTCTGCAAGGTTCATGGGGAAGTCAGCAACACGATCTTCCTCGGCCTGTCGAACAAGGGACATGACGGATTCGTCGGGCATTCGTACGTGGGCCGGTGGGTGAACCTCGGTGCCGGGACGACGACCTCGAATCTCAAGAACACGTATGGTGCGGTGGGGCTGTGGACCCCGGAGGGAATCCGCGATTCGGGCCAGCAATTCCTCGGCACGATGTTCGGCGATCACGCCAAGACGGGGATTGGGACGCATCTCAACACCGGCACCGTGCTGGGCGCCGGGGCGAACATCTACGGGGCGGTGATGCCGCCGAAGTTCGTCCCGCCCTTTTCCTGGGGCGATGGAGAGCCGTACGACGAGTTTGCGATCGACAAGTTCCTGATTGTGGCGGAGCGCATGATGCAGCGCCGGCACGTCGAGCTGGGAGAGAGGGGGAAGGAGCAGTTGCGGCAGGCGCATGCGCTTGCGAAGGCGCGGCGGTCTCGAGGGCGGGTGTCGGAGGCGGCGAAGCTGTGAAGCTCTGGTTGCTGGGCAGCGGGTCGAAGGGGAACGCCGTGCTGCTCGAGAGCGGCGGATCGCGCGTACTGGTGGACGCGGGTTTTGGTCCGCGGGTGCTTGTCACGCGCATGCGGTCCGCCGGCATTGCGCCCGAGTCGATCGAGGCGGTGATCGTGACGCACGAGCATTGGGACCACGTGAAGGGCGTTCCGAGTCTGGCGAAAAGATGGGGATGGTCAGTGCATGCGACCGCCGGGACGATTGCGGCCTTCGCGCCACTGGAGGCGTTAGGCGCCATCCCCCTGCCGCACTCCGGCACGTTCGCACTGGGAGGGTTCGACCTGGAGGTTGTGCCGACGTCACACGACGCGAGGGAGCCGGTGGCGATCGTGGCCACGTCGCGGCTCACCGGCGCGCGCGCCGGCATCGCGACGGATCTCGGGCGCGCCACCTCCGGCGTGCGCCGGGCGCTGCGGGACCTCGACCTTCTGGTGCTGGAGTCGAACTACGACAATGACATGCTGCTGTACGGGCCGTATCCGCCGATGCTCAAGCGCCGGATCGCGTCCGACACCGGACATCTGTCAAATGGCGATGCTGCTCGCGTTGCGGGCGAGTGCGTGTGCGCCTCGCTCAAGCAGGTCGTGCTGGCACATCTGTCCGAGACGAACAACACACCCGCCGCCGCGATGGCGGCGATGCGGCCGGTGCTGACGAAGGCACGCTTTCAGGGCCGGATGTACGCCGCGCCGCAGCACACGGTGCTTGGGCCGATCGAGCCGGTCAGGCCCGTGCTGCAGCTGGGCCTCGGATTGTAGCATCGTATTGCGGGGATGAAGCGAGGATGCGCCACCTTATCGCCAAGGGCGCCAGGCGACAGCGCTAATCGATGAAAGCACCGTGGGCACAGAGCGGCGCGCCTGCGATGCGAGGTCCACGATGTAAATGCTCAGGTTGAAGCTCGCTGCGAAGGCGACCTGACTTCCGTCGGGCGACCAGGTCGGCCCTGTGAGCTCACCGGCCGTGAATGGCCCCTGAACGATTTCGCTTGGAAGGAGGGATGCCACAACGGCCGATCCCGTACCGTCAGCCCGCGCGACCCGAACCTCACGTGGAGCTACCACAGAGGCTATAAAGCCCCCGGACGCGGTAGAATCGTATTGTGTACGCGTGTAGGCCAGACGGTCGCTCGTCGGGGACCAGGCAGGTGATTGTCCTTCGAGAATCAGAATGCGCAGGTCCAGACCGTCGGCATTCGTGGCCTGGATGTGCGGACGACAGAAAGTCGTGAAGCTGAAACAGAATCGTGCGAACGCGATCACATCGGTTTGGCTCCACGTAGGTGGACCAAACCCTCCATTGTTCGCGAGTTCCCGAACCAACACACCAGTGCCGTCGATGTTGGCGCGCGCGTATCCTCCTCCTTGTGGCGCGAGGTGATACATCAGGGCGAACCGGGTCGCACTGGGCGACCAGGTGACTGAAGCGATTGTCCCGCGTGTCAGTGAGCTCACGGCACGACGCACGCCGGTGCCATCCGCGTTGGTGATGTAGACGATTCCTCCACTCACAATCGCAATCGCGCATCCGTTTGGACTCCATGCCGCATGCGTTGCCGGACTGAACACGCGAGTGGTGGCACTCCCGTCTACCGGGACCACGTGCACCTTCCCCGCGGCGGTGACAAGCAGTTGCTCCACGGACGGACGGCCTCCAGCGCGGCCAACGCCACCGACCTGGCACGCCACTGTTGATGCGAGTACCTCGACGGTGATGGGATTTCCAATCACGGAATCAAACCTGGGAGTAACGGTTGTCGTTCCCACGGCCCGTGCAACAGCACGCCCCGACGAATCCACGCTCAGGATGGCGGGATCAGCGACGCTCCACGTCAACGGCGCGTTCAGGACCTGGACACCGACGTCGTCGCGCGCGCGCCCAGTCAGAAACATGGCGCTGTCTCTCGCCATGCGAACAAAGTCGAAGTCGGGCGAAACGCTTACGATACGGCCAAACTGTACCACGGTCATGCGCGCCGCTGCGGAGAGGGTGTCGTAGCTGGCAGTGATCACGGCTGTTCCGATGGCGCGTGCCTCCGCGCTCGCGGTCAGGCCACTCGTGTCTCGCGCGGTGATGCGGACAATGGACGTATCACTGCTCCGCCATGTCACCGGCCAACGCCGGGGAAATCCGCGACGGATATCGACCGTCGCGGTCAGCACGACTGAACGATTCAACGCGATCGCCAAATCAACAGGAGACACGCGGACAGCGAGCGTCGGGGGATAGCGCACGCGAAACACAACGCTTCTCGCCAGCGCTCCGGCAGTCGCTGTAACGGTCGTCTGGCCTTCGCGCCCCAACCCCCTCACCAATCCTTCGCCCAAGTGATAGGCGATGTTCGTGTCCGCAATGGTCCATCGGGTGCCGACTACGGGAAGCAGCGAGCCGTCCGCCTGGCGAACGAACGCGCTGAAACGAACGGTGTCCTGCAGGTCTGCCGAGGTCGAGGCACTTTCCGGAAGGATCACCAGCATACCGGTCCCTACGGCAATGACGCGCATACTGGCGCGCCCTACGACTCCTTCGGTAGCGGCGCTGATCGTCGCGGCTCCGAGTGCACGGCCGCGCGCCAGACCAGCGTCTGTCACGGACAGAACGGTTGTATCCGACGAACTCCATACGATCCGCCGATCATTCAGCAGTTCGCCCAAGGCATCCCTGGGCAGCGCGATGAACGGGAACGATTCACCCACCACGATGTCTGAGTTGGGCGGGCGGACTTCGAGTGTGGCAATGGGCGGGGGCCGCACGATTATCCGGGCGATTCCCGTGACGCTGTCGATCCGTGCGCCCAGCGTCGTCGCCCCGACCTGACGCGCCGAAACCAGACCCGTGCCCGACACAATGGCGACGTTCGTGTCTGCTGCCGACCAGATGACGGTACGGCCCAGCAGCGCATTTCCGCTGGCGTCGCGCGGCGTCGCCACGGCGGTCCGGGGAGCCGTTCGGTCCAGCAGTATGGAATCAGGTGCGATAGTCACCGACGAGACGCGGGCTGCGTAGACTCGCATCACGCGTAATCCAGTCACCCCTTCGGCGCTTGCGGTTACCGTCGCATATCCCGGCCACACACCGCGCAGCACGCCGTCTTCAGCGATCTTGGCCACGCCGGTGTCACTCGAACTCCATGAAACTCCCGACGCCGGCGAAGTCGCAGTTCCGCGCCGGATCATGGCGCTCAGCTGCAGCGTGCCGTGCTCCACCACGGTGTCGGCTGCTATGCTGAGTACAAGCTCGGGCGCAGGCGGCGGGTCAGCTACTGAACCATCGCAGGCGAGCAGCAATACCAGCGCACCGATGCGAGCAGGTCCACTTCGCGTCCTGCTACCGTTGCTGCCAAATCGCATGATGCAGGAGGCTGGTGTGCTGGCGCGGGAGCTACGCACCCGGAAGGCGAGTACACCCTAACGAAAGCGCGTCGAGTGCATTCTGTCCATGCGTGATCTTACGTAGTCGCTTCGACTCGGCGCATACGAAGCTTGAATGCAGATCATCGCGGAGCGCCCGAAGGTGGTTTGCGATCTGTCGGCACGGACTTGAATGCGCCCGGCGCTGCATCGGGAAGAAGTGGCTGAAGCGGTGCACGCAGCTTGACGACGAGATACACGATGGGCGCGTCCCCGAGCGGCTCGACTTGATGAGGGACGCCAGCGGGTATGCGCAGGACGTCGCCGGGTTCGACAGTCGAGGTCAGGGCACCAAGCAACTCCCCGCCCCGTTTTTCTTTGCGGCCACGCAACGAGGCACCACGCAGTTGCCCTCCGAAACGCACCTTCCCGATTCCACTCTGGAAGACCAGGAGATCATCCCATTCGGCGTGCACCTCCGGCTCGCTCGGTCCCGCACGGCGGTTGAGGATGAACTGCGCACGCCCGTCGTCGGAGATGTTGTACGTGACGCCGCGCGAATCGGCACGGATGCGGTCCAGCGCATAGCGCATGTCCTCCACGCGGAGCAAGTCAACGGGGCCGTCGTCGCGGTATCCGATAGGCGGACCCGAGGGCAATCTTTCCGGAGCGTTCGCGCTGGCGCCGGCTCGCGACGCGAGGAATGAGGGGAGCGCGATGAATGTCAGCCCTCCGGCAACGAACGTCACCGGCAGCACGAGCCGGCGCCAGAGGGACGCGCGCTTTTCAATCAGCAGCGCCAGGGGGGGAATACGAGGCATCGGCGGCGTCCTGTGTGGAGTTGATCCAAGGTACGAAGCGGTGCGGCAGCACGGCAACTTCAGGAATCTGCAGATTCTCTGCTTCGCTCGGGATGACACCCGAAATAAAACGGGCGACCATTTGCTGGTCGCCCGTTCCCTGTTCCCTGTTCCCTGCGGGCTAGTACATCCCGCCCATGCCGCCACCGCCACCGCCGCCACCGCCACCGCCAGACGACTTGCTGTCTTCCTTCTTCTCCACGATCAGCGCTTCGGTCGTGAGGAGCAGGCCGGCGATCGAGGCCGCATTCACCAGCGCGGTGCGCGTCACCTTGGTCGGATCGATCACGCCCGCCTGGACGAGATTCTCGTACGTGTCGGTCAGCGCGTTGTAGCCGAAGGAATCGTCCTGTGAGGAACGCACCTTCTCGACGACGATCGAGCCTTCCGCACCGGCGTTCTGGACGATCATGCGCAGCGGCTCTTCGAGCGCACGACGCACGATGTCGACGCCGATCTGTTCGTCACGCTCGGACACCTTGACGTCCTTGAGCGCGCGCTGTGCGCGCAGGAGCGCCACACCGCCACCCGGGACAATGCCCTCTTCGACCGCGGCACGCGTGGCGTGCAGCGCATCTTCGACGCGCGCCTTCTTCTCCTTCATCTCGGCTTCCGTCGCGGCGCCGACATTAATCACGGCCACACCGCCCGCAAGCTTCGCCAGACGCTCCTGGAGCTTCTCACGGTCGTAGTCGCTCGTGCTCTTCTCGATCGCGGACTGAATCTCCTTGATGCGGCCCTTGATCTTGTCGGTGTCGCCCAGCCCATCGATCAGCGTCGAGTTGTCCTTGTCGATGACGATGCGGCGCGAGCGGCCGAGGTCCGTCAACACGGCGTTCTCGAGCTTGAATCCGACTTCCTCGGAGATCACCTGGCCAGCCGTCAGCACCGCGATGTCCTGCAGCATTGCCTTGCGGCGATCCCCGAAGCCCGGCGCCTTCACGGCGCAGACGCGGAGCGTGCCACGCAGCTTGTTCACGACGAGCGTCGCGAGGGCCTCACCCTCGATGTCCTCAGCGATGATCAGGAGGGGCTTGCCGGCCTGCGCGACCTTCTCGAGGATCGGCAGCAGGTCCTTCATGGACGAGATCTTCTTGTCGTGAATGAGGATGTAGCCGTCTTCGAGGATGGCTTCCATCTTCTCCGGATCGGTGACGAAGTAGGGCGAGAGGTAGCCGCGGTCGAACTGCATGCCCTCTTTCGCTTCCCACGTTGTCTCGAGGCCACGGGCCTCCTCGACGGTGATGACGCCATCCTTGCCGACCTTTTCCATCGCTTCGGCGATCAGGTCACCGATCTCCTTGTCGTTGTTCGCGGAGATGGCGCCGACCTGGGCGATTTCCTTCTTGCCGGCCGTCGGGACGCTGATGCGCTTGAGCTCCTCGGAGACCGCGGCAACAGCCTTCTCGATCCCGCGCTTGAGCGCCATCGGGTTGGAGCCGGCGGTGACGTTCTTGAGCCCTTCGCGGAAGATCGCCTGCGCGAGCACGGTGGCGGTGGTGGTGCCGTCGCCGGCCGCATCGGACGTCTTTGTCGCGACTTCCTTCACCATCTGCGCGCCCATGTTCTCGAGCGGATCGGCGAGTTCGATTTCCTTGGCGACGGTGACGCCGTCCTTGGTGATCGTCGGGGCGCCGAACTTCTTGTCGATGACGACGTTCCGGCCCTTCGGACCGAGCGTGACCTTCACGGCCTCGGCGAGCTGATCGACGCCGCGCTTGAGGGCAGCGCGCGCTTCGACGTTAAAGTGGAGTTCCTTGGCAGCCATTGTTGTCTATGAGTTCGAGTTGGGGAAACACATCGTGAGGTCCTGAGGTCCAGCGGTCCTGATGAGCTCAGCCGACAATGGCGAGGACGTCGGACTCGCGCAGGATCAGGTACTGCTCGTTGTCGATCGTGACTTCGGTGCCGCTGTACTTTCCGTAGAGCACCTTGTTTCCGACCTTGACGTCCATCGGGATGCGGGCGCCGCCCTTTTCATCAAAGCGGCCCGGCCCGACGGCGACGATCTCGCCCTGCTGCGGCTTTTCCTTGGCGGTGTCGGGGATGTAGAGCCCCCCGCGCATCTGCTCGGTGTCTTCAAGCGCCCTGATGACGACGCGATCGGCGAGCGGATTGACCTTGATTCCCGTGGCACTCTTGGTGGCCATTAGGTGGCTACCTCCGGTATGGGTTGCAGTGGATCTGACAGGCAGATTTTTCGTTAGCACTCGTTTCAAGTGAGTGCTAACACCTGTAACCTACCCGATCCCTACAGCCGAATCAAGGCTTGTGTTTTTTCATCTAAGCAACGGCCAATCAACCACTTACGCTTTTCTAGCGAATGCTGCCTGAGCGCGAGGCATGGACGTGGTCGACTGCCAGGCGGATGCCCTGCAGCGTCAGGTCGCGCTCCACCCGCTCGAGTTCCTGCGACAAGGGCTGGAGCACCGGGGCCAGGCCACCGGTCGCCACGACGAGCGGGACGCGCCCCGTCGGCCACTCGGCCTTGATCCGCCTGACGATCCCATCGATCGAATCCACGGCGCCGAACACGACGCCTGCGCGGATGCACTCCTCCGTGCGCCTGCCGATCACGTGCGCGGGCGCAACGATCTCTGTCGACGGCAGCTTCGACGTGCGCCTAACGAGTGTCTCGAGCGCCGTTCGCACACCCGGCGCGATGACGCCACCAAGGAAGACGCCGTCGGCGGTGATGCAATCAAAAGTGGTCGCCGTGCCCAGGTCCACGACAATCGTGTCGCTCGCGAACAGCCGACTCGCGGCAAGGGTATTCACGATGCGGTCGGCGCCAACCGTGAGGGGCTCTTCCACATCCAGCGTAATCGGCAGCGCGCTGCTGCCATCGATGACCAGTGTCTCCGCCCCAAGCATGCGGCACGCCTCGGCGAGCGGGTGCGTCATCGAGGGCACGACCGACGCGATGCCTGCCATCTGCACGCGTGCGGCGTCGACCTTCGCGCCAGCCAGCAATGACCGCAGCAGCAGCACGAGTTCGTCCGGTGTGCGATCGATATGCGTCGTGAGACGCCAGTGCGCCACGACCTGGCCTGCTTCGAAAAGCCCGGCCGTGGTCTCCGTATTCCCGACGTCCAGCGCGAGGAGCATTGTCATTCCCCTGCGTATCGAAGTGATCCCGCGTGCACGGCGTGCGTGGTGTCGCCGTCGCGGATGAGCAACGCGCCGTCGGTGGCAAGGGAATCGACGATGCCTGGCCGCGGCCGCGTCACGTGCTTGCCCAGAGCGGAATGCCGGGCGTCAAAATTCCGAATTTCCTCCTCCGTGAGCGCGCCACGCGCGGCGCCGGCAGCCAGTACCGCCCGTGCGCACGCTTCCAGAACCTCCATCCGCCCTGTGCCGTGCGGAAGACCCGCTGCCTGCGGCAGCTGCGGCGCCTCGACATTGATCCCCACACCCAGCGCGACCCATTCCGGCGACCCTTCGCGCCAGCGGGCTTCCGTCAGGATGCCGGCGACCTTTCCCGCCGCGAGCAGCAAGTCGTTCGGCCACTTCACCAGCACGCGCTCACCGGCGATCGCATCGAGTTCCGCAGCGAGCCGCATGCCCGTCCGCAATGACAGGACGGCGATGCTCGCGACATCCGAGGGGCGCAGCACGAACGCCGTCCAGAGCCCCGCGCCGGCGTTGCTCGCCCAGCTCTTTCCTCCTCGTCCCCGTCCTTGCGTCTGCTCATCAGCGAGCACGAGGGTTCCGTGCGGGGCCCCGTCGCGCGCGAGCGCATGCGCGATGTCGAGCGTTGACGGCACCCGTTGGTAGAGCTCCGTCCGTGCCAGTCCAAGTCGCACCGCCAGCGATTCGGCGTCCTCGCCCCCGAACCGCGCAGACGGAACGACGTCATCCACGAGTGACAGCCAGGACGATGACGATGATGCCAAGCACCCAGCGGTACGCAGCGAACACCGCATAGTCCCGGTTGGCCACGTACCGGATGAGCCCTGCAATCGCCGCCCAGCCACTCACACCGGCTGCGATGATGCCCACCGCAAGCGGGAGGGTGACGCCGCCACTCTCCCGCAGTGCGTCGGGCACCTTGAGCATTGCCGCCGCCGCAGTAATTGGCATGCTCATGAGAAAGCTGAAGACCGCAGCGTCAGCCCGCGTAAAGCCGAGCGCGCGAGCAGTGGTGATCGTGGCGCCGGAGCGCGACACGCCGGGCACGAGCGCCGCGACCTGGGCCAGACCCATCATGAGGGCGTCCGTCCAGCGCATTCCGTCGAGGATCTTGTCGGAGGGGGCAAAGCGATCAGCAGCCCAGAGCAGGGTGCCCATCACAATCAGCGCGACTCCCGTAATCATCGGCGCACGCAGCGTGGTCTCCGCGAGATTTTCCAGCAGAAGTCCCCCGATGGCGCCGGGAATCGTGGCGAGAATGAGGAAGAGCACGCGCTTCTCGTCCATTGTCTCGGCACGCCGCTTCGCGACGATGCGGAAGAACGCGGCGAGGAGGGCGAACCACTGCGAGCGGAAATACCAAAGGACGGCGACAAGCGTGCCCACGTGGAGCGCGACATCGAAGGCGAGACCGGGATCCTTCCAGCCGAACAGCCAGGGCGCGAGGCTGAGGTGTGCCGAGCTGGAAACGGGAAGGAATTCCGTCAGGCCCTGAATGAGGCCGAGGACGAGTGCCTGGAAGACAGTCACTTGATGCGCGTCGCGTCGAGTGTGAAGAGAGAAAGCATGGCCAGTACCATCGCCGACTTGAAGAGTCTCGGAGCGCCGCGGTGATCACGCACGGCACGCCATGCGGCGATCGCCGCGATAGCGGTTGCCGGGAAGAGTGCGACCGCCGCCGCGGGCCGCGGGACAGAGAACACGATAACCGCCACCACGAACGCGAGCATCGCGACGAGCAGGGCATGTTTGGCCGCAGGGGGGGATGTCACGGCCAGTGTCCTGCGCACGGTGGCATCGCCGGCCGCATCCTCGAGATCCTTGGCAAGCTCACGGGCAACGTGCAGTGGCGCCGCCACGGCAGCGAGCACGATGCCCGCGCGCGCGTGCCCCATTGCCCACGCCCCGTAGATGAACGGCACCGAGGCAAGGACCGCAACCATCAAGTTGCCGGGCACGCCCATGCGCTTGAGACGCAAGGAATAGTCACGCATGAGCACGACGATGACTACAGATGCCAGTCCCATCCACGGCGAGACGAGCGACGAGAGCACGATGCCAACGATCGCTCCCGCCCACGCCACGCGCTCGGCGGTCCTGCTGGTCAGCGCACCGGATGGGAGTGGGCGCTCGGGGTGGGCAATCCGGTCTATTTGCTCATCGCACACGTCATTGAACGCATTGGCGAAAGTCGCGAGTCCGACAGAGGCCAGCGCGGCCAGCGCGCAGGTTCGCGACGTGACGGGGCCTCCGGCCCACCATGCGCCCACCACTACGCCCAGTGCCGCGATGACGCCGTTCTGCCAGCGCGCGAGCCGCGCGATGGCGAGGCCGTCACTTAAGCGCATCTTCGTACACCTGCTCGTACCGCGCCACAATTTCCGTCTGGGCGAACCGCTCGCGTGCGTCGCGCGCCGCATGCTCGCTCATCATGTCCCAGCGCTCGCGGTCTTTCAGGATGGCACTGGCACAGTCCGCCATCGCGTCGACGTCGCCGACAGGACGCAGCATGCCCGTCTCGCCTTCCCGGACGACCTCGGGGAGGCCGCCCACGCGCGATCCGATCACCGGCACGCCGGAGGCCAACGCTTCGAGCGCGCTCAGGCCGAAGGATTCGCTGTCCGACGGCAGGAGAAACAGGTCGGCCGACGCAAGAAGGGGCGCGACCGCCTCTATCTTCCCAAGGAAATACACATCGCCCTCGACCCCAAGCCGGCGCGCCTCTTCCTCGGCGACCTGCCGGTCGGGCCCGTCGCCTACCATCACGAGAACCGAAGGGATCTCCCTGCTCACGCGGGCGAAGATGCGGATAACGTCCGCCACGCGCTTGACGGCGCGAAAGTTCGAGACATGCATCAGGATCTTGCGGCCACCGTTGAGCTGGTCGCGCAACGTCTGCGGGTACCGGCTGCGCTTATACACGTCAGGATCCACGAAATTGTGGACGACCTCCACGTTGCATCCCGTGCAGCCGAAGGTGCTGATGGTCTGATCACGCAGAAAGTGCGAGACGGCCGTGATACGATCCGACTTTTCGATCGAGAAGCGCGTGATGGAATGGAACGA
>JBKJKH010000558.1:0-3380 GCA_046597595.1 Gemmatimonadaceae bacterium | reverse complement strand
GTGGTCGGTCGTGCTCGCGATCGCCATGGGGTCGAGTGTCGGCGTCCTCTTCGGCGTCTACCCTGCGCGCCGCGCCGCCCGGCTCGACCCCATCACCGCGCTGCGTGCCGAGTGAGGGGGCGAGCCTCTCGCGCCTTCGCCAGTGGCGACACGCTCGTTGCCAACATCCTCCTCGCGCTGGACGCCCTGCGCACAAGCAAACTTCGCTCGTCGCTGACGATTCTCGGCGTCGTGATCGGCGTGGCGACGGTGATGACGATGGCGGCCATCGTCCAGGGCATCCAGCAGCAGATCGTGACGAGCATCGAGGTCGCCGGACCTACGACTTTCTGGGTGGTGAAGATCTTCTCGCAGACACCACTCAATCCGAACCGGCTGCCGAAACACGTCCGCATCCGACCCGATATTTCCATTGAAGAAGCGGAACGCATCCGCCGACTCCCGGAGATCGCGTACGCTTCGCTCTGGGGACAGGTCTTCGGACGCCTCGAGTACCGCGGCACGCGGACCCAGCAGATCACCATCATGGGCGCTGACGAAGGGTTCACGTCCATTCAGGGCGGTGAGCTGAGCGCCGGCCGCTGGTTCACGCGGTCCGAGATCACGAGCGGCGCGCCGGTGGCTGTCATCGGGGAGAGTCCCGCGCGGCGTATCTTCGGCAGCATCAATCCACTGGGGAAGCGGCTCCAGGTGGCAGGGCGGCCCATGGTGGTGATCGGGCTCTACCTGCCGCCCGCAAACATCTTCACGCCTCCCGGGGGCGAGATCGGCGCAATCGTGCCTTTCCGGATCGTGGACCGGCAGTTCAACATTGATCGCACCAACGGCCTCTTCATCCCCGTGCGCCCGCGCTCGAACGTGTCCACTGCCGAGGCGAAGGATGCTGTGGCGGTGGCGCTGCGCGAAATGCGCAAGCTGCGCCCCGCGGACAAGAATACCTTCGACCTTATCGCGCAGGACGAGATCCTCAAGACGTTCAACAGGATCACCGGCGCCTTTTTCCTGGTGATGGTGATCCTTGCCTCGGTCGCGCTGATGGTTGGCGGGATCGGCGTCATGGCAATCATGATGGTGTCAGTGACTGATCGCACGCGCGAGATCGGCGTGCGCAAGGCGTTAGGCGCCACGCGCCGGGACATCATGATCCAGTTTCTCACCGAAGCCGCCACCCTCACCGGCATCGGGGGCGTGATCGGGATCGTCGCCGGCCTGGGGATGGGCAAGCTGTTGACACTGGCGATGAACATCAACGCCACGACTCCGATCGTCTACACGGTGGTCGCGGTGAGTGTCTCCATCGCGATCGGCGTGGTGTTCGGGATCCTGCCTGCACGGCGTGCGGCGCGGCTGGATCCAGTGGAAGCGTTGCGCTATGAATAGACGACGAGTGACCGACACGAGTGAAGACGAGTGACTACGGGGCGCTGAGCTGCGCGACGAATGCCTCGAGTAAACTCGCGTCGAGCGAGCCAGACGGACGTAATCCGCTGCAGATGTCCACACCAAACGGACGCACCGCGCGAATTGCCTCGGCGACATTCCCCACGCGCAATCCGCCTGCGAGGAATACGGGCACCGGCACCGCCTCGACGATCTGCCGGCTTAACGCCCAGTCGTGCACCCGGCCTGTGCCACCGAGCTCCTTGACGGCAAGCGTCGGGTTGCCGGAGTCGAGCAGGATCGCGTCGACATGCGGCGCGACCCGTCGTGCCTCATCGACACTCCCAGCACCCGTCACGTGGATGACCTGCACGATCTTGATGCCCGGCAGCGCGCGCCGCAGCCTGGCGTGGGCACCCGTCTCCACCTCGTCGACAAGCTGGATGGTGCTGGTGCCGCACCGGTGCTGCTGGTCTACGATTGCGTCTACTTCCTGCAAAGATGTCAGCAGGAAGGTCGCGACGCCGGGGGGAACGCGCGCCGCAATCTCGGCGATCAGCTCATCCGGAATCGGTCCCGGCCCGCTGGGCATGGATGAGACGAGGCCCACGGCACTTGCACCGTGGGCCACTGCCAGCGCTGCCTCGGCGTGCGAGGCGATGCAGCAGATCTTGAAGCGAACCGTCAGGGCTTCGCGTCCTTGCTCACCTTGGTGGGGCGGGCACCACGGCGCCGACCCTCTGAAGAGCCCGGGACGATCGCGAAGTCGCCGATATGCACATCGAGATTGTGGTTGACACGCAATCCCGCTTGTCCGTTCGTCGCACCCTGCCCCGCATGCGCGCGATCCTGACCGTACACCGGGGAGCCGTTCACCATGTAGATGATCGAGTCCGCGGTGCTCCGGATCGCGAGCGCATTGGTCGCCTTGCCATCAGCGTCGGCCTTGGTGATGGCCGCATGCTCCGTCCAGTCGGCAATGGTATGCACCTCTGTGCCTGCGCGATGCTTCACGGCGAACTTCCCGTCCTGACGGACGAGGAGATACAGGTACTCCTGATTGGGCTGGTCGAGATTCCTGCCACCCACGAACAGACCATACGCCTCCGGATGCGTGGGCGACTTGGTCTGCGTCATCGACGCCTTCACGGTGAAGTTTCCGCTGGCCATGTCTTTCGGGTTATAAAAGATCCCGGCCGGCCCCAGCGTCGCATGATATCCGGGGCCCATCGCCACAAACTTCACGTCAGCGGTCTTCGCGTTGGCGCGATCGAGCCGAGCTACCCAGCCGCTCGGCAGACCTGCGGCACCCGCCACCTTGTTGTCCGGATCGCCCTGCGCCGCGAGAGGAGCCGCCGTGGTCACCAGTGCAGCTACGAACATGAGCGTACGCATGAATTCTCCTGTGAAATAAGGCGATTTTATTGCCGCGGTGAAATCTTCGTCACGGGGCTGGGTCTGTCCAGCCACGGGAAGCCACGGAAGCCACGGAAGCCACGGCACACACGGCACACACGGCACACACGAGAGCACGAAGAAAACGAACACGAATGTTCCGGACCGTGTCCTCCGTGTCCTCCGTGGCTAACTTGGCGTTTCCCTCAACGACTCCGATAATGCGTTGTTTCTGTTCACGCCCCCACCTGCTGCTGGTTGTTGCGTCGCTCGCCGCGGCAGGCTGCGTCCAGCAGTCCGCAACACCGGCGCCCTCCGCGGCAGCACCCTACTATCCCGCACGCGGTGAATGGGCGACGCGCCCTGCTGCCGCTGTGGGCATGGACTCCGCGGCCATCGTCGCCGCAGTGACGTACGCCACGGCGCACGAGATCAACTGGCTGCGCAACATGGCGGCGCAGGTCAAAAAGAATGTCGCCGCCGAGCCGTATCCGGCGGTGGACGGCGCAACGCGCGACCGCGGTCCGCAGGGTGGCATGATCATCAGGCACGGATACGTGGTCGCCGAGTGGGGCGAGCCCGACAAGGTGGACATGACGTTCAGC
>JBKJKH010000259.1:0-3604 GCA_046597595.1 Gemmatimonadaceae bacterium | reverse complement strand
GACTTCACGAGAAGTCCCGTTCCGGCTTTGACTTGCGTGGGCGGTCTGCGCCCTCGCAATTTTCTCGTCTATACATGACGTCTGAACCACAAACTGGAGGAACAATGGTGAAATATACCCGTGGCTTCACGGCCCCGCTCGTACTGAGTCTTGCCTTGATCGCCGCCGCATGCGCGAAGAAGGACGATACGGTTGCAACCGACACGACCCTGAACCGCGATCTCGCACTCGCAGGTGACACTGCCCTGCAGCCGCAGCTCACGGACGTGCCCGCTCCGGCCACAACGCCGGCTCCGGCGGCTTCGGCGCCGACGAGGACTGCGCCCCGCGCTCCTGCGCCGCGCGCAACGTCGCGTACGCCCGCACGATCGACCGGCGGGATGAGCAGCGGTTCCGCACCGGCAAGCGCTCGTTCGGTTTCATCTGGCACGCAGATCACGTTTGCGAACGCGGGCGAGACCGTCTGCACGAACACCAAGGGCGTCGGCGATACCTTCACGATGCAGATGTCTGATCCCGCCGGCGGCGCGTCGAGCGGTTCGGCGACGTTCCGCGTGACGGAGTCCAGGGGTGCCAAGAACGCAGGTGAGCGCCCGGTGCTGTCGCTGGCCGTCGTGTCAATGACGCTTGATGGCCGCACGCGCTCCCCGAGTGCGAGTGTCGCCGCGAACGTCGACGTGTCGATCGACGAGGCGAAGGGCAACACCGCCAAGAACGTCGGCGGTGGCGCGGCGATCGGCGCAATCGCGGGCCGCGTACTTGGCGGCGGCGGCAAGGCGACGGCGGCTGGTGCTGCAGTTGGTGCCGCTGCCGGTGCAGCACGCGCCGCGCAGACTTCCGACCGGAAGGGCTGCCTGCGGAACGCAGTCGTGACGCTGAACGAAGGCTTCACGCTCTAAGCGCTTCACACAAAAAAGCCGCCCGTCTCGAATCGAGACGGGCGGCTTTTTTGTTGAACGTTGTTGTTGACTCATCATCACTCGTCCTTGTCACTCGTCGTCGTCAGTACCCGACCGCTCCGCCAGAACTCCTCGGTTCGTACATCCCTTCGAGGCCCCCCTTCACGCGCATGATCGCGTTGACGTTCGCGATCGAGCCGCGGTCCTGCAACGCGTGGCCCATGAATCGGAGTGAATCGGCCACCGCAGGGGCAAGTCCATTGCGCTCATGTGCCAGCTGGTCGGGCAGCGCCTGATGATGCAGGCGCGGCGCCGTCATGGCGTCGCCGAGCGTCATGCGATGGTCGATAACGTTGAGAATCACCTCGGCCACCGCGGTGATGATCGTCGGGCCTCCCGCAGCACCCACCACCAGCAATAATCCGCCCTTCGGATCGGTCACGATCGTCGGCGTCATCGCGCTGAGCATCCGCTTGCCAGGCTGGATGGCGTTCGCTTCGCCCTGCACGAGGCCGAACATGTTGGGATGTCCCGGCTGTGCGGCAAAGTCGTCCATTTCGTCGTTCATGAAAATCCCGACCCCGGTGAGATAGACGCCCGAACCCCAGCTGTTGTTCAGGGTCGTCGTCGTCGCGACCGCGTTGCCGCGCGCATCCACGACCGAGTACGACGTCGTATGCGTCCCCTCGCCGCTGGCTGCCGCGACGCGCGGCGTCGGCGTGGCGCGCATGGTGTCAATCTGCGCGGCCAGTGAACGCGCGTACGCCTTCGAGAGCAACTCGGCGCGCGGAACAGGAACGAAATCCGGATCCGCCAGCTTGGCGTTGCGATCGATGAACGCGCGACGGAACGTCTCGGCCACCAGATGCGAATACCGCGCGCTGCCGAACTGCGGCAGCCGCGGGTACGTCTCGAGAATGTTCAGGGCCTCGGCCATCGTGATCCCGCCCGATGACGCCGGCGGCATGGCGATGAGCGAATACCCGCGATAGGTCGCGACAACGGGTTCACGCCACTTGGCGCGATAGCGCCGGAGATCCTCCTTCGAGATGATGCCGCCGCCGCGCGTCATGCCAGCCACGAGCGAATCGCCGACCTCGCCTTCATAGAATGCGCGCGGTCCCTGCGCGGCAATGAGCCGAAGAGACCGGGCGAGTTGCGGCTGCGCCAGTCGCGTACCGGGCGCGAGCGGCTGGCCGTCGGGGTAGAACAGGGCGTTGCCTTCGAACCGGCCGATGAGATCCTGGGCTCCGCGCAGTGAGCGGAAGAATGCGCTGTCGACCGTGACCCCTCCCGTGCCAAGGCGTATCGCGGGCGCCTTGACCTCCGCCAGCTTCATCGTCCCGTACTTCGAAAGCGCTTCATTCATTCCCGCGACGGCGCCAGGCACGCCAGACGCGAGGTATCCGACGACACTCTTGTCGGTGAGCTTGCCGTTCTCCATGTACATGTCGCGCGTTGCGAGCAGTGGCGCAACTTCGCGGTAGTCGATGGTCGCGATGCGGCCGTCCGCCATTCGGATCGTCATGAATCCCCCGCCGCCGATGTTGCCTGCGACCGGATACGTGACCGCGAGCGCAAAGCCAACCGCGACCGCCGCATCGACGGCATTCCCCCCACGCTCCATGATTTCGACGCCTGCCCGGCTCGCCAGTTCGCTGTTGCTCGCAACCATGGCGTTAGGCGTGAAGGCGGCGCGGCGGCCGCCCGCCTGGAATCGCCACTCCGACGGAAACGCCGGGCTCACGCGCGGGGGTATGGCAGGCGCAGCGGCCCACGTGCCAAGACCCGCTCCGGATCCGGTGGCGGGCGTCGGCGCCGACGCTGGCCGGCAAGCCGCGGCAACGAGAGAGAGGGCGACGCAACGGGTGACGACTCGTGACGGGATGTACATCGCGTTCACTGCTCCTGGCTAACGTTTGCCCTTTGTCCCGAAACCCATGCGCAGCCCCACGCGCGTGATGTGCGCCTGTGACGAGCGCGCGGAGTTGCCCGTGAGTCCATCACTCTGGTGGATGACCAGCCCGTATTCCTGCACGATCGTGATGGCGCTGCGCGCCGAGAACCCGTATCCGAGTCCGTACCCAAGGGCGACAGTGAGGTCGTCGTCCTTCTTCGGTGCCTCCGCAATGGAGGTCTTGTCGCTCGCGCGGCGAAAGTTCGAGTAGCGCGTGATTCCCGCGCCAATATCGAACACCTGGTGAAATCCGCGCGGTGCGCCTCCGTGGAGCACGAGCATCAGCGTTTGCAGTTTCGCACGGGCGTCAGTGCGGGCCAGCGTGGTGCTGAAGACCAGCGGCATGTCGCTCTGTCCGTACGCGATCCCGACGCTGGTGCCGTTGCGGATGTGATTCTCGAGAGAGGCGCGATACTCGAGGCCCTGTCCGAAATCCCACGTGCTGGCGGTTGTGCCATCGGATACCGGCTGTTGCTGTCGCAGGCCCAGGGCAACGGCGAGGAAGCTGCCGGGCTCTCCCGACCGTCGCGGAATCTTGAGGATCTGCGATTCGAGGGAGGAGGCGGCGAGCACGGTGGCGCTCAGGGCTACCAGGCGAACGCGCATCGAAAACATGGGAAACGGCACGCTATGGACGGTCGAGGATGATCGCGCGATGCCGCGATCACATCGCGCATCATCGTCACGTGCTTGCGGCGCGCGAGAGACGTCCCGTAACTTAGCCCGCGTTCGAGGACGGCGACAGTCG
>JBKJKH010000212.1:0-3686 GCA_046597595.1 Gemmatimonadaceae bacterium | reverse complement strand
CGCGGGCGGCAATGAACTCGCCGCCATCACCGCGTGGGCGGAGAAGACCGCGGACGGCTCACTCTCCGACCTGCCCGTGCCGCCGCGCCCGGAGTTGTGGGATGAAGTTGCGGCCGAACCGGACCTGTGCCTGCGCATGAAGTGTCCTGTGTTCGACAAGTGCTTCCTGTACAAGGCGCGACGCGAAGCCGCACAGGCCGATGTGATCGTCGTGAATCATCACCTGCTGATGTCCGACATCGCCGTGCGCCGTGCCCAGCAGAACTGGGACGATGCAGCAGTCCTTCCCGCGTATGATCGCCTGATCATCGATGAAGGGCATCACCTCGAGGACGCGGCGGCCGCGCATCTCGGCATCTCTGTCACACAGCGTGCGCTGCAGCGGTTGTTCAATCGCATTGAGCGCCGGGGCAAAGGGCTTCTTCCCACGCTGGCCATGCGGCTCAATGCCACCCAGGACCTGCTCAGCGTCGCGAGCCTCGACCTCGTGGAGGCGAAGCTCGCGCCAGCGGTGCGCGAAGCACGAGAGCGCACGACGCTCCTGTTTGCGCATCTGGATGGATTCCTGGAGAAATCGGGGCAGTCGGTTGTGCGGCTGACAGATCGTTTCGCTGCACATCCGATCTGGCGCGACGGGCTGACGGCGGCGCTCGACGACCTGTTGAGCGAGGTGGAACTACTGCACGACGGACTGCGCCTCGTGCGCGAACGGCTCGAGGCCGATGCGCGCCACGCCGAAGCGCTGGCGCCGCTGCTCAACGAGATACGCGCGGTGGCGCGCCGGCTCCAGACGGCCGCCGACGGACTGCGTCGCGCACTCCGGCCCGGCCACGAGGCGGTGCCGAGTGTGCGATGGGTGGAAGTGCGCGGCCGCGATCGCAACGTGCTGGTGAGTTCCGTGCCGCTGGACCTCGCGCCGGTGCTGCGCGAGGACCTCTTCGAGCGGTTGTCCACGACCATCGTCACGAGCGCGACGCTGGCGACCGAAGGGCGGTTCGACTTCCTCGCGGGGCGGCTCGGCGTCGATGCACTCGAAGCGCAACCGCGCACCGGCATCTTTCCGTCGCCGTTCGACTACGCGCAGCAAGCGCTGCTCGCCATCGCGACGGATGTCCCCGCGCCTAACGTCGACGCGGCAGCACATCTCCAGGCTGTGGCAAAGGCAGCGCTCGCCTTCGCCGAGGCGTCGGATGGCGGCCTCTTCGTGCTTTTCACCAGTCATCGCGACGTGCGCGAATGCGCGGCTGAGTTGCGCGCGCGGGGGGCTGATCGCCGGTGGCCGCTGCTGGTGCACGGCGACGAATCGCGTGACGCATTGCTCCACCGCTTTCGTGAAGCGGGTCGCGCGGTGCTGATCGGCACGGCGAGTTTCTGGGAGGGCGTCGACGTGCCCGGCGACGCCCTCCGCGGTTTGCTCATCGCCAAGCTGCCCTTTCGCGTGCCGACGGAGCCGGTCACGGCGGCGCAATGCGAAGCCATCGAGGCGCGCGGTGGCGACTCATTCCGCGAGTACATGCTGCCGCATGCCGCGCTGCGCCTGAAGCAGGGGTTCGGCCGGTTGGTGCGGACCGCCACTGACCGTGGGGTGGTCGTGGTGATGGATCCGCGGCTGGTCACGAAGTCCTACGGCCGCACCTTGCTCGAGGGGCTGCCCCCGGCCCGCAGGCTTGCCGCGCCATGGGAGAAGATCCACACCGAGCTGGGCAGGTTCTACGCGCAGTACGCACGCCGCTAGATTTCGTCGCATGCGTCCTGGAAAAATCATCTGCGTCGGCAGGAACTACGTCGAGCATGCGCGAGAGCTCGGCAACGAGGTTCCGACGGAACCGCTCATCTTTCTCAAGCCGCCATCGAGCGTCATCGCAGCGGGCGAGCAGATCATCCTGCCGCCGCAGTCGGAGAAGGTGGAGTTCGAGGGAGAAATCGGCGTCGTCATCGCGCGCGTATTGCGGCGCACGAGGGAGGGCGACACGGCGGGGGCCGTGCGCGGCATCGTCGCGCTGAACGACGTAACCGCCCGGGATCTTCAGCGTACAGACAGCCAGTGGACGCGCGCAAAAGGCTTCGACACATTCTGCCCGATAGGGCCGGAGTGGGTGGGCGAACCTGATCTCGATGATCTCACCGTTATCACGCGCGTCAACGGGTCCGAGCGCCAGCGCGGGCATTCATCACAGATGGCGTTCGGCATTCGCTTCCTGCTGACCTACATCTCGCACATCATGACATTGGAACCGGGTGACATCATCGCGACGGGCACTCCGGCTGGCGTGGGACCACTGGCGCCAGGCGACACCGTCGAGATAGAGATCCCCGGCCTGAGCCGCGTGAGCAACCCCGTCGTGGCGCAGACGTAGCCCCATGCCAACGCGCAGCCGCCGCTTCGAGACACTTCCTGAGTATCCGCTCGCGCACATACCGCAGAAGAAGCGCGAGCTGGCGGCGCGGGGCATGGATGTCATCGATCTGGGCGCGGGCGACGCCGACCTGCCCGCGCCGGCGGAAGCGATCGCCGCGCTCGAGCAGGCCGCGCGCACGCCGTCCATGAGCCGCTACGGATTCGGACTCGGGTTGCCTGCGTATCGCGACGCCATCGTGCGGTTCATGCACGAGCGGTTTGGCCAGACGTTCGATCCGCTTACTGAGGTCGTGCCGCTCATCGGGTCGAAGGAAGGCATTTCACACCTCGCGCTCGCGTACCTCAATGCTGGCGACGTCGCAATCATCCCCGAACCCGGCTACCTCGCGTACCTCGGCGGGACGTTGCTCGCGGAGGGCACCGCGTTCAAAATCGCGCTTCGGCCCGAGAACAATTTCCTCGTCCCGCTCGACGAGATTCCGAAGGACGTCTGGAAGCGGACGCGGCTCGTCTACCTGAATTACCCGAACAATCCTACGGCGGCCATCGCGCCGCGCGAGTATCTCGAACAGGCAATCGCGAGGTGCCGGGAACACGGAGCACTGCTGGTGTACGACAACGCGTACTCGGAACTCGCCTTCGACGGCTATGTGCCACCGAGTATTTTCGAGATTCCGGGTGCGGGCGATGTTGCGGTCGAGTTCCACTCGCTGTCCAAGACGTTCAACATGACCGGATGGCGCTGCGGGTGGGCGGTGGCGCGACCCGGGATTGCGGGAACGCTTGCGAAGGTGAAGAGCTTTATAGACACGGGGCCGTTCATGGCGGTGCAGGCGGCCGGAGTTGCGGCACTGGGCGCCTGGAAGCAGTTCATTCCGGGCAATGTGGCGATTTTCAAGGCACGCCGGGATGCGTCGGTCGAGTCGTTCCGCGCTGCCGGGTTCGCCTGCGACGTCCCGCAAGCCACGATGTATCTCTGGCTTCCGTTGCCGGATGGGGTCGCCAGCGCGACCTTTGCGGACCGGTTGCTCGAGGATGAGGGGGTCGTCGTGCTTCCGGGGTCCGGTTTTGGTGCGGGAGGGGAAGGGTTCTTCAGGATCTCGTTTATTGCCTCGCCGGAGCGTATTGCCGAGGCAGCCGTGCGTGCGGGACGGGTGCTCGACAAACTTTCCGCACGTGCAGGGTGACTACCCTGGTAACTACCCTTATGTGGTGTCCATAAGAAGAATGCGCCGACCATCCGGTTCCCTCGTCCTCTCGCTGTGCTTCCACGCCGTGCTCGGCGTGGTCGTCCTGCGTGCGGTCCTGGGCTCCGGAGCGTGGCTTC
>JBKJKH010000112.1:0-2805 GCA_046597595.1 Gemmatimonadaceae bacterium | reverse complement strand
ATCACGAAGCCGATGCAGTGAACCGACGCCGGGATTCCCACCCCACGAGAACACCAGGCGTCGTGCGCAGCCCATGCCGATCATCTGGTCGTAGATGATGTCGGGCGTCATGCGCACGAGTGTGAGCCCGCGGCGGCCCTGCCGGATGATTTCATGACCGGCGGCGTGCGGGATGAGATGGGTAAAGCCTTCGAGCGCGAGCGTCGCATCGTCATGCACGAGGTCGGCGATCGCGTCACGCAGCGCTAGCACAGGCATCCCGCACCTTAGCACACGCGCGGCATGAAAGCGATTCTATCCCGTCGATGCCCCCGTGAGCAGCGCGCGCACGGCTTCGATCTCCTCGTCGTTGACCGTGTGCCCCATTCCCTCGTACAAACGAAGGTCGACCGTGCCGCCAAGGCGCTCGAGGATTTTCGCGCTCTCCCGAACGCGCGACGCGGGGATGTGATGGTCCACGTCGCTGCAGCCGAGAAAGACGGGCGTACCCTCGAGTGAGCCCGCGTACTCGCGCGGGGTCCCGGCTGGTCCGATCAGTCCACCACTCAACGCGGCGAGCCCTCCGTACCGCTTTGCATTGCGCGCCATGTATTCGCTCGAGAGACACGCGCCCTGCGAGAAGCCGAGGAGGAGTGTGCGCTCCAGTGGGATTCCCGCCGCTGCGATGGTGTCGAGCACTCCTGCGATTGCGCGCATCGCCGACGTGATGCCCGGCTCGTTCTGCTCGATTGGGGACATGAATCCCAGTGGATACCAACTGCCCCCCGCAGCCTGAGGCGCGAGAAAGGCCACACCGGGGAGTGCGAGCGCAGGGGCGAGCGTGAGGATGCTTTCAGCCGATGCGCCACGCCCGTGCACCATGACCATTGCGACACGCGCCGTGTTGAGCGGTGCACCAGCCACGCGCACTGGTTGGTGTGCGTGAGGATCGCCTTCGGGCTTGTGCGTCATGTTCTCAACCTATGCTGCCGTTGGCGATGCGACGACGACCGGTTGGTTGTCGGGGTCCCGCGTCGCCATGGCACTGAAACGCGCACCATCAGGGCCGAACGTTGCCGGTGGTGAAACCTGCATCCCGGCGCGCTGCATGTCTTCGCGCATCGGCTCCATCGCACTGAGGCTCGTAGCGACCGCATAGTGCGCGACCTGGCCGGCACCCATCTGCACAGGTTTCTCCCGCTGCGCCGAGCGCTCGAAGTACGTCACGAGCGTCCCCGGTGCTCCCTCGCCAACGCCCCAGTACCAGTGAAACGAGTTGATATCGTCGAAATTGTTCGTCCGCTTCACCCGCCGCATGCCAAGTTGGTCGGCGACAAATGCGTGCGTACGTTCGATGCTCGTCCCGATGGCCGTGACATGGTGGAAACCCTGAATTCGCATTCGTTCGGAGATATCCTTCACGGGATCTGGCCAGTTCTCGGCCGTGACGCGCGCGCGGTCGCGGTTGGTGTTCACCATCTCCGCTGGCGGAACGCAGTGCATCTCGCCGATGCGCTCCGGTGCTTCATCGTGCGCCCATCCGGGCCCGCGCGTTGCGAGCTCGACGATGGTGCCGGCGGGATCCTGCACGTAGATCGACTGGAAGTAGTGGCGGTCGAGAATCCCGTTGACCGCGACCCCTTCGTCCAAAAAATGGCGTTTCCATTTCAGCAGTTCGTCCCTGTTTTCGACACACAGCGCAAAGTGGTGCGTGCCACCAATGCCCGGCACGCCCTGCGTCGCTGCGGGCTGTTCGACAATGGAGATGAGGCTCCGCCCACCCACGCAATCCGTGAAATAGCGCGCATGCGCCGAGGTCATGACGCCCGGACGGTCCGCGGAGGTCGCCGGTGCATCGCCTGCGCCAAGACTGCGCAGACCCAGCACCCGTTCGTAGAAGTCCGCGGTGCGCGCGGCGTCGCGCGACACCAGTGCGATGCTGTGCAGCCCCTGGAGCGTCATCAGTCGATTGGCTTGAGGTTCGCTACGATCTCTCTGCGTCGCGACTCGAGGAACGGTGGCAGCACGACTTTCTCCCCGAGCGTCGCCTCGTCTTCGTCTACCGTGAAGCCGGGACCTTCCGTCGCAATCTCGAAAAGAATGCCGTTGGGTTCACGAAAGTACAAACTGCGGAACCAGTATCGGTCGACCGGCCCGCTGCTCGCCACTCTCGATTTCCGGAGATGGTCGTTCCACGCTTCGTAATCGGCATCTGGCGTTCGAAACGCGACGTGATGCACACCTCCCGCGCCCAGATGCGCAGGGCGAAGGTCCGGCTGCACCGCGACATGCAGCTCAGCACCCGCCCCGCCCCCGCCCATCTCATACACATGCACCGTATGCGCAGCATTCTCCGGATGCGGATACTCGCGCACGGGACGGAGATTCATCACCTTCTGGAGAATCTGGTCCGTCGGAGCCAGATCGGGCACGCTCAACATGATGGGCCCGAGTCCGCGGATCTGATGCTCGGCAGGAACCACGCTGCGCTCCCACGGGTGCGATTTACCTTCACCTCCGTCATCGATCAGCGCGAGGCGCTGCCCCTCGGGGTCCTCGAAGTACAGCATGAGCCGCCCGTCGCGTTCAACGAGGTCCTCCGCCTTTACCCCTGCCTCTCGCAAATGCCCGGTCCACCACGCGAGCGTCGCCGCACCAGCCACACGCAAATGCGTCCGCGAGATGGCACACGTTCCGCGTTCTTCACGGTGCACCGGCCAGTCGAAGAAGGTGAGATCGGTTCCGGGGCTGCCCTTCGCGTCGGCATAGAAGAGATGGTAGGCGCTCACGTCGTCCTGATTGACGGAACGCTTCACCAGTCGCATG
>JBKJKH010000101.1:0-2623 GCA_046597595.1 Gemmatimonadaceae bacterium | reverse complement strand
CCTGGCGCTCGTGGAGCAGGTGGAAGTGCTGCGATCGAACGCGTCCGCGCTATATGGGAACGCGGCAGGGGGCGTGCTGGACCTGCGCACCATTCCGGCCGCGGGTGCGGGACGCGCGAGCGTGCAGACGCAGGCGGGAAGCTTCGGGCTTCGACGCGCGATCGCACGTGTGTCCGCACCAGTTGCCGGCGGAACGCTCTACGGTGGCGTCGCGAACACCCATATCGCTGGCTGGCGCGCGCATTCGCAGAGCGATCGCACCACGGTACTTGCGGGCATCGCGACCTCGTTCACCGATCGCACCTCGCTCGCCGTGCTCGTCGCAGGGGGCAACGACCGATTCCAGATTCCGGGACCGCTCACGCGTGCGCAGGCCGACACGGCACCGGAACTCGCGAACGCGACGTACGCCGCACGCGACGAACGGCGTCACAATCGGCTGATGCGCATTGGGGCGACGCTGCAGCATCGTCTCGACACAGCGCGCACCGTGAGCGGGATGCTGTTTGTCGCGCCAAAAATGCTGCAGCGATCCGAACGAGGAACGTTTCGCGACTTTTCGCGCGTCCATCTCGGCGGCAACCTGGTGTATCGCGCGATGCATCCCATCGGCGCAGCGGTGCGTGGCCGGTTCACCGCCGGGCTGGATGAGGCGTTCCAGGACGGTGCGATACTGTTCTACAGCCTTACCCCCGCCGGGGAGCGCGGGCTCACGCTCCGGAACAACAAGCGGGAGGCAGCGAACAACGCCGGCGCGTTCGTCGAGGAACAGCTGGCGTTCGGCGAGCGGCTCATCGTGACGGCAGGCGCGCGACACGATGCGATCACCTATCGCAATCAAGACTTTCTAAGGCCGACGCTCGATGCGTCACGCACCTTCCGTCGATTCACGCCCAAGCTCGGCGCCACCTGGAAGCTGGGCATGACCCATTCGCTGTACGCGAACGTGGGTGGTGGAGTGGAGGTCCCGGCGGGGAACGAGACGGATCCCGCCAGCACGTTCGGGCAGGATACGGTGACGTCGCTGAATCCGCTGCTCGAGCCGATTCATTCGACGACGTACGAAGTCGGAGTCAAGCGCGGCCTCGTGTTCGGCGGCGAGACCGCCCTGCTGCGCTCGGCCAGCTACGACATCGCGCTCTACGATACCGAGGTGCGGAACGAAATCGTTCCCTATCGCGGCGGCCGATTCTACTTCACGGCTGGACGTGTGCGCCGCCAGGGCGCCGAGCTCGGGCTAGCAATCGCGGGGCGGTCCGGCCTCGGTGCGCGCGGCGCGTTGACGCTCAACCGGCATCGCTACATCGCCTATACCGTCGACTCCGTCCACTACGGCGTGCCCGGCCGCGTCGCCGACTACGCGGGCAACACCGTCGTGGGCGTGCCGGCGTTGCACTACGGCGGTTCGCTCTCCTATGCCCCCCATGCCCTGCCGCTCCGCCTGGAGGCGGGCGTCACGGGGGTCGGCCGCTACTATGCGGATGACGCCAACGCGGTGGTGGTGCCGGGTCACGTGCTCGTGGACGCACGAGTGGCCTTCGATGACCCCTTTGCGTTCGGCCGAGGCCTCGGTTTGCGAGGTTTCGTGGCGGTGAACAACCTCACGGGGCGGCATTACATCGGGTCTGCGTTCCTGAATCCCGACGTGGTCAACGGCGCGGCCGTCGCCTTCGAGCCGGGTCGACCGCGAGAGGTGGTGGTCGGCCTCACGGTGGGGGCGCTCTAACCCGGAAACACCCCCGGGCGGGCTGGCGCGGTTGCTGCCCCCGTCCGCGCGGATACGTATGTTGCGGTCGGCCCGGAGCGCGTTCGTTCAGGGTCGTGCCGCCGGCAGGACGCCCGGCCCGTCATTCTTCACGCCCATATGTCTTCGGTCGAAACCGGTAGTTATGCCATCGAGCCCGCCCCGCATGCGCCAGCAGAGGGGAAGCGGCTGGCCCTGCTGACGCTCACGGCGCTTGGCGTCGTCTACGGCGACATCGGCACCAGTCCACTCTACGCGCTCCGCGAGTGCTTCAAGGCGGAGTACGGAATACTCCCGACGCCGGCGAGCATCCTGGGCGTCCTGTCGTTGATTCTCTGGTCGCTGATTCTCGTCGTCAGCATCAAGTACATCGTCTTCATCCTGCGCGCGGACAATCGGGGCGAGGGCGGCATCATGGCTCTCCTCGCGCTGCTGCTGCAACAGAAGCGGCGAGAAGACGACAAGCGACGGCGGCTCGTCCTCATCGCGCTCGGCCTGTTCGGCGCGGCACTCCTGTACGGCGACGGCGTCATCACGCCCGCCATCTCGGTGCTCGGTGCGGTGGAAGGACTGGAAGTCGGAGCGCCCGCGCTCGCCCGGATCGTCGTGCCGATCACGCTGATCATCCTGTTCGGATTGTTCATGGTACAGCGCTTCGGGACGGCGCGCGTGGGCACCGCGTTCGGCCCCACCATGCTGGTGTGGTTCGTCACCATCGCGGTGCTGGGGGTACGGTCCATCTCGCAGAACGTCGGGGTGCTCGCGGCGATGAACCCGTGGTACGGGGTGCGATTCTTCATCGAACATGGCATGGCGGGATTTCTCACGCTCGGCGCCGTCGTGCTCTGCGTGACCGGCGGCGAAGCGCTCTACGCCGAC
>JBKJKH010000098.1:0-8459 GCA_046597595.1 Gemmatimonadaceae bacterium | reverse complement strand
TTCCTGCCGAGGAGTGGCAAGGAGCGGCGCGAGACCGTCGAGGCCGTCGTGCGTCTCGAGCACACGGCGATTCTCTACGAGGCACCGAGTCGTGTCGCGGCCACGCTGGGTGAGCTGGGAAAAGCTGGTGCGGGGCAGCGGCAAACCGCTGTCGCCCGTGAGTTGACCAAGATGTATGAAGAGGTCCGCCGCGGAACGGTTGAGGCGCTCGCGGCGTACTATGAAGGGGAGCCCCCGCGAGGGGAAATCGTCATCGTGATCGCTGGTGGAGAAGCAGAAGTCCTGGACGAGGAGGCCCTCCGGGTTCGCGCGCGTGCGTTGCGTGCGGGGGGGCTGAGCGCCCGGGATGTCGCGCGTGCTCTGACCGACGAGTCGAGCGCTCCACGCAACGTTGCATACAGGATTGCGCAGGAAGAATGAGTAGATCAATTCGGACCCTGTCGGTTGCCACGCTCGCACTTTTCGCGACGGCTGCGACCCCGGCGCACGTGCCGGTGGACGCGCCGCGGCTTGCGATCGCGCGTCTCCAGTACGAAGGGGGCGGCGACTGGTACGCGAACCCCTCGAGCCTGACCAACCTGCTGTCGGCGATTTCCGAGCGCACGACGCTGGACGTCGAGCGCCTCGAGGCGCGTGTGGCGCTCACCGACGACCGGCTCTGGGACTATCCCTTCCTGCACATGACGGGACATGGCAACGTGACGTTCACGGAGGTCGAAGTTTCGCGACTGCGCCAGTATTTATTGCGCGGCGGGTTCCTGCATGTCAGCGACAACTACGGGCTCGACGAAAGCTTCCGTCGCGAGATCAAGCGCGTCTTCCCTGATCGCGAGCTGGTTGACGTCCCGCTGGCACATCCGATTTACCATGTCGTCTATGAGTTCCCGGCAGGTGTGCCGAAGATTCACGAGCATGATGGCAAGTCGGCACGCGGGTATGGCATCTTCGTGGGCAATCGGCTCGCGGTGTTCTATGACCAGGAGTCGGACCTCGGAAACGGTTGGGAAGATCCCGGGACGTACAATGACCCTCCGGAATTGCACGAACTCGCACTGCGCATGGGCGTGAACCTGTTCGTCTACGCCGTGACCAGCCGGCCGCTCTCGTGACGGTTGTCGAGCTCGTTGAGCGCGAGCGCCGTCACGTTCGCACGACACTCGCCGCCGCGGGGTGGGCTGCCGCTGTTGCTGCTGCAACGCTGATCCTCGCGCTCGGCGTCGCGGCACTGGGCGGCTCGCGCTGGATGACGCTCCCGCGCGTGCTGCCGTTCGTGATCTGGGCCCTCGCGCTCGGCGCCTGTGCGGCGATCGCGCGCTGGGCGTTGCGCCGCACGCACCGCTCCGCCTCGACCGCCAGTGTGGCGACGGCGGTGGAGGAGGAGCGTTCGCTTCGGCGTGGTTCAGTGCGCGGCGTCCTGGAAGTCGCCGGAAGTGGAGTCTTCGCGCAGCGCGCGTCCGAGCGGTTGGTGACGACGCTTCTGGCATCGGGCGGCCCGGCGCTCGCGCCGGCGTTGCGTCGCCGGGCCATGAAGCGAGGGCTCGCTGGCGGCGCCGTTGCACTGGCGGGCATCGCGGTCCTCAGCGGATTCGCGATGTCCACGCCGGACGGCTGGCAGGTCGTGCGGCACCCCCTGCGCGCAGCGAGTGGCACGCTCCTCCCCGCATTGTCGTTCGAGCAACCTCCTCCTTCAGTGCTCCGCGGCGAGATGCTCACGCTGCGCGTGCGTGCCGCCGGGCGGCGCGAGATCATGCTCGCGAGGCGGGCGACTGGCTCGGAATGGAGTGTGACCATTATTCCCGTGCGCGACGGGATCGCCATAGCGCCGTTAGGCGCGATCGATGCGGCGCAGCAGATCGTTGCGCAGGACGGCCGTGCAACGAGTGACACGCTCGTGGTCACGCTTGCCGAGCGCCCGTTCGTCGGCGATGTCGCCATTCGGGCGACCTTTCCGGCGTATCTTGGACGTCGTCCCGAGCCGCTTGCTCTGGGTGAAGTGTTGCGGGTTCCGCGTGGGACGATCCTCGAGTTGACCGGCTCTTCATCGTCTACACTGCAGCGGATCGCGCTGGTGGACGGCGGCAGGCAGCGTGCGCTCCTCGTGAGCGACCGACGTTTCAACGGCAGGCTCGTCGCGGAACAGAGTGGACGGTGGGAGTGGGATGCCGCCGGCTTGCAGGGACCGATCGCCGACGTCCCGGCGGCGCTGGAACTCGAGGTCACCCCGGACTCGGCACCCAGGATCGAGATCATCGCACCCGCGACTGATACCACCGTCGCGCCTGGCGACAAAATTCTTCTCGGCATCCTTGCGGCCGACGATTACGGCATCGGTGCGATTGCCCTGCGCACCTGGACCGTGCGAGCAGGCCGGGCATTGGGTGCGGGTCGCGTGCAGCTTATCGGAGCGGCGCCTGCGCAATGGTCCGGAAGTGCGGAGCTGGATCTCGCTCCGCGGGGGCTGAAGCCGGGCGACGAACTCCATGTGGTCGCGGAGGCGATGGACAACTCGCCGTGGCGGCAAGTCTCCGCGAGCCGCGAGCTCGTGTTGCGCGTGCCGGGCCTGACGCAACGCCGCTCCGAGGTGCGCTCGCTCGCGGATTCGGCAGTGGCATCGGCGCGCGCCGCGGCCGCGGCGCAGAAACAATTGCAGCAGAAGACGTCGGAGGCCGCGCGTTCGCGCGGCCAGCGGCCGAATGAGAAAGGCACGGCGAAGAACGAGTCGTCGATGTCGTATGAAGCGTCTGAACAAGCGAAAGCCCTCGCCAAACAGCAGCGCGCGCTGGCGAGCAAGGTCCAGTCGCTCCAGAACACCGCGCAGGAACTGCGCAAGCAATTGAAGGAAGCGGGTGCGCTGGATAGCGCGCTCGCCGAGCGCATGGCGGAGGTGCAGAAGCTGCTGAGCGAGGCGCTCACACCCGAGCTCGCGGAGAAGCTGCGCCAGCTGGAGCAGGCCTCGCAATCGATGTCGCAGGAAGATTCGCGCAAGGCGCTGGGCGACCTCGCCTCGCAGCAGCAGAAATTGCGCGACCAGCTCGAGAAAAGCGTCGAGATGCTCAAGCGCGCGGCGATGGAAGGCGCAATGCAGACGTTGAAGGACGAAGCGAAGGATCTCGCGAAGCAACAGCGCTCGCTCGCCGATAGCATGCGTTCGCGCAACGCGAACGACGACGCGTCGCGCACGCAGGACAAGCGCGACGCGAGCGATCTCGCGGAGCGTGCCAAGGAGTTGCAGAAGGAAGTCTCGCAATTGAACCAGCGGCTGCGCCGTGAACAGGCGGAGGCGGGTGCGGACCAGATGCGCTCGGCCGAGCAGTCCGCGAAGGCGTCTGCCGAAGCGATGGAGAGGGCTGCGGGCAAGGACCAGCAGGAGCAGTCGGCGCAGAAGGCCGAGCAGCAGAAAGCAGCGCAGCAGAAAAGCGAGCAGCAGAAAAGCGAGCAGCAGAAGGGCGAACAGGCGCAACAGCAGCAGGCGGGCCAGAAGGGCGAGCAGCAACAAGGCCAGCAGGGCCAGCAGGGCCAGCAAGGCCAGCAAGGCCAGCAAGGCCAGCAAGGCCAGAAGGCGCAGCAGGGGAAGCAAGGCCAACAGGGCTCGCAGGCCGCGCAGGATGCTGCCGAGGACATGGAGCAGGCAGCCAAGTCACTGGCCGACGCACGAAAGCAGCAAGTCGAGGACTGGAAGAAGGAGCTCTCGGGCGAGCTAGATCAAAGCGTCATGGAGATGCTGCAGCTGGGGCGACAGCAGTCGAACCTCGAGCAGCGCGTGCGCAAGGGCGAGAATCCTGCTGCGGCGCGCGGCGAGCAGAGTGCCCTCCAGCAGGGAGTCGAGAAGGCGAGCGAGCGGCTCGCGAAGGCCGGACAGAAGTCGTCACTTCTGTCACAGCGTTCACAACGCGCCGTGGCCGAAGCGAGGCAACGCGTCGAGCAGGCCACGAAGAGCACCGCAGAGTCGCGAGGCCAGAGCCAGACTGCCGACGCCATGCGCGACGCAGCCGAGTCGCTGAACCGCGCGGCGGCGTCCCTCGTTCGCGATCGCGACAAGTCGAACAGCGCAAGTTCGTCGACCGGCTTCGCCGAAATGATGGAGCAGATGCAGCAGCTCGCGAAGCAACAGGGCGCCCTCAATGCACAGGCGGCGGGCATGATGCCTGGCGCGGGGAAGCAGCAGACCGGCCCTGCGCGTGAGCAGGCACGCCAGCTTGCGCAGCAACAGCGTGGTCTTGCGAAGGCACTCGAGCAGCTGGGCGACAATGACGCCACCGGAAAGGCGGACGACATGGCGCGCGAGGCGCGCCAGATTGCCCAGGCGCTGGACGCACAAGGTGCGGATCCCAACACGATCGAGCGCCAGCAGCGGCTTTTCCGGAAGATGCTGGATGCGGGCCGGACTCTCGAACAGGATGAGCGCGACGAGACCGGCAAGCGGGAGTCGCGTCCGGGAACGCAGGCGAATCCGTTCGTGCCCCCGAATGCCGACGCCAGCGGGAAAGCGGCGACGCGGTTCCGCGAGCCGACGTGGAACGAGCTTCGTGGATTGAGCGCTGAGGAACGCCGGCTGATCCTCGAATACTTCAAGCGCATCAATTCAGGTGAGAAGTAGCCGACCCCTTGTTGCTGGTCTGCTGTGCCTGGTCGCATCCCGCGCTGTCGCACAGGCACCGGCGTCGACGCAACCGGGTGCGCTGGCTCGCGCCATGGATCTCGAGACCGCCGGCAAGTGGCGTGAGGCGGCAGTCGCCTTTCGGACCGCACTCTCGCAGGCTCCTGTGCCGGCCGTCCTCGGCCTCGAGCGCGTCTATAGCCAGATTGGGTGGACCGATTCGATTATCCCGATCATCGCGACACTCGTGAGTGAGAAGCCGCGCGAGCCGGTCTTCCGGACGGTGCAGCTTCGCGCACTCAGCTCAGCGGGGCGGCACGAGCAGGCAGGACGCGCGTTTGAGTCGTGGGCGACAGATGCGGGGCGAGATGCTGCACCGTATCGCGAATACGCCCGGCTCCTGCTCGACGACGGCCGGACGGCTGCGGCCGACACTGTGCTACGTCGCGCGCAGCGGCTGCTGGGAACGGGACGCGATTTCGCCATGGAACTCGGCCAGTTGCGTGCGGCGATGGGTTTGTGGGAGCCCGCCGCGACGAGCTGGCGTGACGCCGTGACGACCGCATCGTACCTGCACGAAGCCGCGCTGTTTGCGCTTGCGCCCGCGCCGGCAGCGTCGCGACCAGCGGTGCTGCAGATCCTGATGGGCGTGCCCGTCACGGTTCCCGCGCGGCGCGTTGCTGCGTCGCTGGCGCTGCACTGGAATGCCCCGCGCGAAGCGTGGGACGCGTTGCGTGCGCTTCCTCCCGACGATTCGGTGGCAGCCGCATGGACAGATTTTGCCGAGCGCGCGGAAGCCGGCGGAAACTGGCTGGTCGCCCGGGATGCGCTGCTCGCGGTGCTGCAGTACAAGCCGACGACCGATCACGTCGTGCGCGCGGCTTCTGATGCATTCGCGGGCGGCGACAATGCGTCTGCGCTCGAGCTGGCGGTGCGCGCGTCGTCCGGTCCTGACTCTCTCGATGCGGCGCGCCGGACGCTGGCCGTGCGCGTTCAGGCATTGAGTGCGATGGGACGCGTGGAGGAGGCGGAGCGCGTCGTGCAGCAATTTGCGCCGCGACTGGACGCGCCGTCGCGTGGACGACTCTTTGGAATTGTCGCTCGTGGCTGGGTCCGCGCCGGAGAATTACACAGGGCACGGACTGCGCTCGCTGGTGTAAGTGAGGACGAGCGCGAAGATGTTGGCGGCTGGATCGCGCTGTACGAGGGCGATCTCGCCAGCGCGCGGCACGCGCTGCGGCGCACGGAGGAACGCTCTTCGCAAGCCGTGATGGCGCTTGCATTTCTCTCGAGGACGCGCGCGGACAACTCCATGATTGCGGGTGCCGCGTTTCTCGCGCTTGCACGAAACGACACGGCGTTGGCCGCGGCGAAGCTTGCTGAGGCTGCGGTCGCACTCCCTGACGCGGCGCCACTGCTGCTTTCGGAATCGGCGCGGTTGCAGATGGAGCGTGGCGACACGCCCGCAGCGATGCGGACGTGGACGTTGCTGGTCGATCGGTACGGAACGGCGCCTGAATCGGTCGAGGCGGAATTGGAGTGGGCGCGCGCGTTGCGCAGGGCGGGCAAGAGCTCCGACGCGGTTGCGCGACTCGAGCACCTCATACTGACCCATCCGCAGAGCGCGCTGCTTCCGCAGGCGCGCCGCGAGCTGGACGCGTTGCGCGGCAGCGTGCCGCGCGGGGAATGATGGAGATGAACATGAGCACGTTGATGAAGAGCGGACGCACCTGCCGGTCCCTTGCATTCCTGGGATTGACGGCTGCGGCGATGGTGACGGCGCCACTCGGAGCGCAGCACCTCTTGCTTCCGATGGATGACGCGCAGCAGAACCACCTGAAAGCGTACGGCATCACGTTCAATGCGCTGAAGGCAGGGTTCAAGGCAGAATGGCTGCTCAACTATCGAGGCGGTGCCTTCCTGCTGCCGGATGTCGCCGACGTGCGGCGTCGGGCGGCGCTGGAGGGGGTGACAGTGATCGCGCTCGACGATGGAGCGGTTGCGGGACTGCGCGCCGAGTTGGCGGGCGGGAACATGGAGGCCGTTCCACTCGAGAAGGCGCCGCGCGTGGCGATCTATACGCCACCCAAGTCTCCGCCGTGGGACGACGCGGTGACGCTTGCCCTCCGCTATGCCGGAATTGAGTACGCGACGATCTATGATGAGGACGTGATCGGCGGAAAACTCAATGATTACGACTGGCTGCACCTGCATCACGAGGACTTCACGGGGCAGCTCAACAAGCTGCACCTCGGGTTCCGTGATGCGCCGTGGTATGTGGAGCAGCGGGAGCAGAACCTCGCGGCGGCGAGAACCCTCGGGTACGCGAACATCCCGACGCTGAAGAAGCAGGTTGCGGAGCGGATGCGGCAGTTCGTCGAACGCGGCGGTTTTCTTTTCGCGATGTGCGGTGCGACCGAGACGCTGGACATGACGATGGCGGCGTGGGACGTGGACATCGCGGGCAGCTTTGCCGATGGCTCGCCAATGGACGAAGCGGCTGATGCGCGCGTGGACTGGAAGCGCTCGCTCGCGTTCCAGGGTGCGCATCTGGAATCATCGCCATTCGTGAACGCGATGAGTGATATCGACGGGCACCAGGTCAACGTCCCATCGCGCCGGCAGCCACTGGGCATGTTCACCCTCTTCGCCTTCTCGGCGAAATTCGACCCGGTCGCCGCGATGCTCGTGCAGAATCACCGATCCGTGATTCCTGATTTCTATGGAGTGACCACGAGCTTCACGAAGTCGACCATCAAGCCCGGCGTGACGGTCCTCGCGTATGAAGAAGGGGCGCCGTGGGTGAAGTACCTGCACGGCGACTACGGCAAGGGTGCCTGGACGTACCTTGGCGGCCACGACCCAGAGGATCCGCAGCACAACATCGGCAATCCCCCGACCGACCTCGCGCTGCACACGACGTCGCCCGGCTACCGGCTGATCCTCAACAACGTGCTGTTCCCGGCGGCCAGGAAGAAGCCGTTGAAGACCTGAGCGAGCGGGTCGCCGCGCCGGCGGCGGCGGCGATGCGCGCGGCGATCGGCCTCGCGGGTGGCCGGGAAGTCTGTTTTGTCTGCGCGTTGGACGCGGACGGCCGGGTCTGTGCCGCGCGCGTCGTCGCACGCGGTGATGTTCGCAGCGTCCTCGCGCTGCCCGGGGTTGCCCGCCGCGGCGAGATGTTGGTGCACAACCATCCTTCCGGGCTCCTGGATCCGTCGGACGCCGACCTCGAGGTCGCGGCGCGGATGCATGATGACGGAATCGGATTCGGCATCGTCGACAACAGGATTGACGACCTGTATGTCGTGGTCGAGGTGCCGCGTGAGCGGGCGAGCCAGCGCCTGGACACGGGCGGCGTCGCCGACGAACTGGGCCCGAACGGGCGCATCGCGCGCCTGCACAGGCAGTACGAGGATCGCCCGAGCCAGCGGGCAATGGCAGCGGCGATCGCGACGCTCTATAACGAAGGCGGCGTCGGCCTGCTCGAGGCGGGAACCGGAGTGGGCAAGTCGTTAGGCTATCTCGTGCCGGCGCTGCGGTGGGCCGCGGCGAACAACGAGCGCACGGTCGTCTCGACGAATACGATCAACTTGCAGGAGCAGCTTGTCGGCAAGGACCTCCCGTTCCTCCGGGAAGCGTTCCCCGACCAGAAGGTGCGTTTCGCGTTGCTGAAAGGATGGAGAAACTATCTCTGCCTTGTCCGGCTCGATCAGGCGCGGGCGGGCGGTGCAACGTTGTTCGAGGACGCGGGCGGCAATGAACTCGCCGCCATCACCGCGTGGGCGGAGAAGACCGCGGACGGCTCACTCTCCGACCTGCCCGTGCCGCCGCGCCCGGAGTTGTGGGATGAAGTTGCGGCCGA
>JBKJKH010000075.1:0-3318 GCA_046597595.1 Gemmatimonadaceae bacterium | reverse complement strand
CTCGCCGCAATCGAGATGGCGCTCGCGGGTATCGAGTTCGCCATCCCGAGTGACGAAGTCATCGATGTGATGGGCGAGATCGGCCGCGAGATGGACGTGCGCTATAAGGAAACGGCTGGCGGTGGACTCGCGGCCACTCCCACCGGCCGACGTCTGGCGAAGGAGCGCCTCGTGCAAATCAGGAAAAGCTGAGCGGGACGTGGCGTGTGTCAGCGATCCGTCATCGTCAGCGTGACGGGGCGCTCACAACGGCGGTAATCAAGCGCGCGAGGTCGCGCAGGTCGCGCAGGTCGAGCACCTCCGCGGGAGAATGACTATATCGGCCCGGCCAGCTCAGCCCCGCTCCTGGCGCGCTCCACTGCACGAACGCGGTTGCATCGGTCGAACCGTGAGTGGTGCCAATCTGCAACGGTATCCCCGCAGCGCGCGCAATGCGCATGATCCGCTCCCGCTCCACGCGCGAGGCAACCATGCCGTCATCGACGGCACGGAGCACGGGACCTGCGCCCAGGGGTTGGAAGGCGAACGTCGGCACCTCAAGCGGCGTATCGGACGACACAAACGTGTCCACCGCATACACGCGCCGCACCGTCGGTCCGAGCCGGCGCGCCAGTTCGCGCGCGCCGAGTAAACCACCTTCCTCGTGCGTGCTCCAGGCGAAGATGATCGTATGATCCAGCCGCGTCGTGTCGAGGGCGGTGAGTGCAGCGAGCAGCGCGGTCGTGCCGGCGCGATCGTCCATTGCGCGGCCGGTGAATCGCGTGGGGCCCAGCCGCTGGGCGCGCTTGTATGCCGTGACGCCGGCGCCAACGCGTACGCCACGACTGACGAGCGCCACTGAATCGTGGCCGAACCATGCGGACACCGCGCGCGGGGTTCGAACGCTGGCCGTGTCACGCGGGATGAAGACGCCCGGGAGTGACGCGGCAACCGCCCCGCTCACATCCGGATCGAAGTGCACGAGTGCCGGCTGTCCTTCCCAGGCCGAGGGAATCACGCCGCCGCGCGTCGCGAGTGCGACCACGCCATCGCGGTTGATTCCCGACACCACGTACGACACTTCGTCCATGTGTGCAATGACCACGACGGTGTCACGCGCCGGCCCGACCGAGACCAGCAGGTTGCCAGCGGAGTCAACGACCGCCCGGTCGCGCGCCCATTGTGGCAGGGCGGCGCGAACGGCGTCCCGCACCCGGAACTCATGACTGGGCACACCCGGCAGATCGGCGAATCGGCGCAACGTCTCCGCCAGCGGCGTGAATGCGTCGGCGCGTGGCGTGACGCGCGCGGCGGGCATCGCCTCGAGCACGATCCACGGGGCACGCGAGCCGTCGACTCCCGCAAGCTCGGCGACTGCGCCGCGCAGCGCGTCGGCATCGTCGGCTCGGACGCTCTCGACGAGCGTCCCTGCCCAACGCGCGCGAACCGCCAGCGACGTGATCGAATCCAGTCCGCTCGTCGTCGCGAGCGCGACCGGCGCCGCCATTCGCCGTCGCGTGATTGCCTCGCTGGATGCGGCCCCCAGACTGGCTGGCGAGACCAGTATCAGCTCATCGAGTGGCTGCAGCCGTGCAAGGGCACCCGCGAGGCCAGCCCATCCGAAGCTGCGCATCGTCGAAATGACCAAGACCATTTCGCCGGGCTGTCCCGTGCGTGCAGCCGCCGCGGCCGCAGCGACGACCGCACATCCTGTCCGGCCGCTCGCATCGGCACCAGCGATGTGAGACGCGTATTCCCAGGGCGGCATGTCTCGTCGTATCGGATCAATCAGTGCAATCCCGAGCGCGGCAACCTCCGCGCGCGAGCGCGCGCCGACATCGATCCACAACTGGTCCACTCCCACTACAGACGTATCACCGCGGTGCTGGCGTGCAAAATGTCCATTGGGCACGGCAACGACACCAGGCACGACGCCGCGCGCCGTGCGCACCGCCACCTGCTGCGCCTCATGCGCCTGGTCCCAGAGCGGATGGAGTGACGCGTTGCCGGCGCGATGCACTCTGAGGTAGCCGGCAGCGGTGATCTCACTGACGACGTATCCGGGGTGATCAATGCCGCACGCGATGACACGGCGCGGGCGCCCCGAGCCAATGCGGCGAATCAGGTTCCCCTGCGTGTCCTGGACCCACCGCGCATCCGCGCGGCGGATCACCGCGCCGGCAGTCCGCTCATCCCCTGGCGCCGCGTCGAGCGCGACCCACGTCGCCAAGGCGTGCGTCGTCTGCGCTCCCGCCACCGGCGCCAGCGTGAGCATCGCGAATACGGAGACGCGGAGGAGTGTCATGGGTGTTGGTGAGAAGCAGTCAGAGTGTGGCTACCCATCTGGCGGCGAGCTGCGAAAGCAGCGCTCCCACGACAATCATCGCCAATCCCCATGTCATCAGCCGTCGGAAAAGCGCCCGCTGCGCCACGGGCTCGATCAGCGTGGCAATGCACAGTGCGCCGAGCGTCGAGAGGGGCGAGACATCGACCAGATGTGATCCGACGACGATGCTCAGCGACACCGCGAGCGGATCGCCGCCCCCCGTCTGCGCCACGAGCGCGGTGGCGGTCGGCAGGAACGCAGGAAGGACGACCCCTGACGTGCTGCTCCAGGTCGAAATTGCGCCGGTGACGAAGGCGATGGCACCGTTCAGGGTGTCTGGAGTCGCGAGCTTCGCGAGCAACGCAGCGAACAGCGGCATGCCACCAGTCTTCTCCAGCAGCGCCACGAGCACCGAGACGCCGCACACCATGATCAGGGCGCTCCACGGAATACGCGTGAAGACGACTTTTTCGTCGGCAACGCGCACCGCGATGAGCAGCGCCGCCGTGGCACACGCGCTGGGGCCGAGCGGCCACTTGAGCAGCAACACCCCCAACACCCATGCGACGATGGCCCCCGTCGTCAACCACTCGGCCCGCGCGAAGGCCTTCGACTCAGCGGCGACGGCGACGTCTGCCGTATCGGCGCCAGTCGTCGCGCCGCGTGGGCGGAGGATCAGATATGCAACCGACGCCACAAGAGCGTGTGCGATCGCATTCGCGAGCCAGAGCTTCACCGCGTGCCCGCCGAGTCCCGCTCGCGCCATGATGCCGTTCGCGACCACGCCGACCGCGCTCACCGGCGAGAGATTGCCTGCGTTCGCGCCGTTGCACACCATGAGCGCGATGAGGAACGGTGATACACCGGCGCGCAGTCCAGCGGCCATCGCCAGCGGGGCGAACAACGCCACCGTCGGCACTGATCCGGGGCCAAGAGATGAGAACACTGCCGCGCCGGCGAACAGGAGCCACGGCAGAACACGCGCATCGCCGCGCGCGAGTCGCACCATGCGC
>JBKJKH010000571.1:0-6254 GCA_046597595.1 Gemmatimonadaceae bacterium | reverse complement strand
GGACGCCTCGTATCCGGCACCACGCTGCCCGTTCGTGAATCGCACTCTACCCGCATCTACTCGGGATCGTCGCGTTAACCGGCCATGGGCCGGTGTTCGAGTCGACGACATCCCGGCGGTTTCGGAGTGGACGATTCCGGAGGTCAGGCAGGCGCCGATACACGCCGACCGCTCGTCATCAGGATCGAGCGGTTTTGACACAATAAATCGGAGTCCCCGCAGGCGAACTGGCGTTGAGCCGCCGACTGGTCGCGTGCGCGCGGACATTAATGAAGCGAGAGATTCTCATCAATGCGACGCCGCGCGAAACGCGCGTCGCGATCCTCGAGGACGACCAGCTCGTTGAGCTGCTCGTAGACCGTCCCGAGGCGCGCCGCATGGTCGGCGACATCTACATCGGGAAAGTGGAGGCGGTGCTGCCTGGCATTCAGGCCGCCTTCGTCAACATCGGGACCGAAAAAAGCGCGTTCCTCCACGCGTCCGATCTCGTCGTCGACGACGATCAGGAAGACGAAGACGAGGAAGATGAAGATGACGATTCGCCTCCCGATGCACCGCCAAAGCGTGAGCCATCGGGCCCGATCCCGCCAATCCAGGATCTGCTGAAGCGCGGGCAGGACTTGCTGGTGCAGGTCACCAAGGAGCCCATCTCCACGAAGGGCCCCCGGGTCACGGCGCAGATCTCCATGGCGGGCCGCTTCCTTGTGTATATGCCGTTCGCCTCGCGCGTCGGTATCAGCCGCAAGATTGGCGAGCGTGCCGAGCGACAGCGGCTGCGGGAACAGGTCCAGAAGGTGCTGCCGCCGGACTCAGGCGGCGTGATCGTGCGCACCGTGGGCGAGGACGTCACCGAAGAAACGTTCACGCGCGAGCTCCAGACGTTGATGGCGAACTGGAAGCGCATCAACCGGAAGACCCATTTCGTCCGAGCGCCGTCGCTGGTGCACCGCGAGACGTCGCTTACGCGCGGGCTGATTCGCGACATCTTCAGCACCAAGGTCGAGTCGGTGCAGGTGGACTCGAAGCAGGTCTTCAATGAGATCGTCGAATACCTGAAAGGCATCGCCCCCGAGCTGCTCGACCGCGTGCAGCTCTACGAAGACGAGATCCCGCTGTTCGACAAGCACGAGATCGAGCCGGAGATCCGCGACCTCTTCAAGCGACGCTGTGACTTGCCGAGTGGGGGGTATCTCATCATCGAGCCGACTGAGGCGCTCGTGTCGGTGGACGTGAACTCCGGTCGCTTCGTCGGCAAGAAGGATCCCGAGAAGACCATCTTCCGCACGAACATGGAAGCGGCGCGTGAAGTCGCGCGCCAGCTTCGCCTGCGCGACGTCGGCGGCATCATCGTCACGGACTTCATCGACATGGACACGCGGACGAACAAGGACAAGGTGCTCCAGGAGCTGCGCCTGCACCTGTCTCGCGACCGCGCCCGCACCAAGGCGTTCCAGGTGAGTGATCTCGGGCTGATCGAGATGACCCGCCAGCGCGTGCGTCAAAGCCACCTCCAGTCCATGACGGAGGCATGCCCCACGTGCAATGGAACGGGGCGCGTCTTCACCCCGGAATCCATCGTCCGCCGCGTCGAGCGATCGGTCCGCAAGATGGGCCTGGAAGGGAAGCGGGAGCACATGCTCGTCAAACTGCATCCGGAGGTCGCCATGTACGTGCTCGAGCAGGAACAGGACCTGATTCGGCGCCTCGAAAAGGCGGTCGGATTTTCCCTCGAGCTGCGCGATGACCCGCTCCTCAAGCCCGATGAGTTCAAGCTCGTCGTGAAGGGTGCCGGCAGGGATGTGACGCAACAGTACGCGGTGGCGTGATGACAAAGCCCCGTTCAGGAACCATCATAGGCCTGGCGCTGATTCTTCTCGCGATCGCGATCTTCGTGTCGAGCCGCTACGCCGACGCGCGCGCGAGCCGGCTGCTGTCGACACGCGCGCTCGGGAACCTGGTAAGTCCCACTGGGCCGGGAGCCGCCGAGCCGAATCTCTCGGTCGCCCCGAACGGAAATGTGTACCTGAGCTGGCTGGAACCGACGCGCGACTCTGCGGTCGCGTTCAAGTTCGCGGTGCTGGTCGGGGACCGCTTCTCCGAGGCGCGTACCATCCGTACCGGCGGCGATTTTTTCGTCAACTGGGCCGACTTTCCGTCGATGGTTGCCATGGGAAACGGAAGGCTCGCGGCGCACTGGCTCCAGAAAGTGGGAAAGGGCACGTACGCCTATGGCGTGCGCGTCGTGCAATCGCAGGATGATGGTCGCACCTGGAGCACGCCCGTCATGCCCCACAAGGACAGCTCGCACACCGAACACGGCTTCGTCACGCTCTGGAAGGAGGGTGCCTCGGTCGGCGCTGTCTGGCTGGACGGACGGAAATACGACACGACGACCGCCGGTGCCTCCAGGGAGATGATGGTGGTCGCGACGACGATCGCCGCGAACGGGAGCCGGGGGGCGGAGGTGCGCCTGGATGAACGCACCTGTGATTGCTGCCAGACCACGACGGCCCTGACGTCCAGCGGACCGATCATCGCCTACCGGGATCGCTCGCCAGACGAAATCCGCGACATTTATGTGTCGCGACGCGTGGCCGGGAAATGGATTGCGCCGAAGGCCGTGCACGCCGACGGCTGGAAGATCGCATCGTGCCCGGTGAACGGGCCGGTCATCGCTGCGACGGGCAGCCAGGTGGCGCTCGCATGGTTCACGGCGGCGCAGGACACCGCGCGCGTGCGCCTCGCCTTCTCGAATGACGCAGGCGCTACGTTTGGCGCGCCCGTGAGGATCGACAATGGTCGCCCCGCGGGCCGCGTGCATGTGGCGTTGCTGCCGAACGGTGATGCCCTGGTGAGCTGGATCGAGCGCACGGGCGGCGACACCGCCGCGGTCCGTATCCGCCGCGTCTCGCGCGAGGGGCGCATCAGCGTGCCGATGACCATTGCCGCATCGTCGTCCGCTCGCGCGAGCGGCTTTCCGCGCATGGCGGTGAGTCGCGGCCACGCCGTGTTCGCGTGGACGGAGCCGGGCAAGCCGTCCACGGTTCGTGTCGCCCGCATGTCCCTCACGGCGTTGCCATGACGCGCGTGTTTCGATCACGCTGGCTCTGGGTCGCGCTCGCCACGCTGACTGGCGCCGCCTGCGGAACAGACGCGCCGAACGCGAAGAGTGAGGCGTCCGTGTCCGATCGCGTGGAGGTCGGCGTTCCCGTCCCGCCCTACACGACGCTCGCGTTAGGCGGCGATTCGGTCTCGCTCGCTGGACTCCACGGCAAGGTGGTGCTGCTCAATGTGTGGGCCACGTGGTGTCATCCGTGCCGGGATGAGATTCCGGAACTCGAGGCCCTCCATCAGAAGCACAAGGCACGCGGCCTCGAGGTGGTCGGCGTGAGTGTTGACGCCGGCGGCGACGACGCGGGCATCCGTGATTTCATGCGCGAGTTCCGGATGACCTATGCCGTGTGGCGCGACCCCGATGAGCGCGTCTCGGCCCGTTTCCTCCTCGTCGGCGTCCCCGCGACGTTCCTGATCGACCGGCAGGGCATCCTGCGCTGGCGCACTCCTGGCCCGATTCGTCCCGGTGATTCGACACTCGCCCTCGCCATAGAACGCGCGCTCTGACTCGCGGGTTTTGGCTCATGGCGCCACCTCCGATGTTTTCGTAGGTTTGCCTCCCCGGAGGAAGGCACTTCTACAGGGAGGTCCCGATGAACGCATCCCACAACAGTCACCGACGCGGATTCCTCGGCCGCGCCGCCGCAGGAGTCGCCGCCCTCGTCGCGGGCTCCGCGTGGCCCCGCGATGCCGAGGCGCGCAGTCCTGACGAGAGTGGCGAGGCCAACGACGCCTGGATGGGCAAGATCAAGGGCAAGCACAGGCAGGTCTTTGACTGCACGTCGGCAAACGGCGGCTTCGGCGCGGCGTACGCGCTCAATTACATGGACAGCCACAACGCGGCGACCAGCACGAAGGACAGCGACATGACCGCAGTCCTCGTCTTCCGGCATTTCGCCATGCCGCTGGTGGTGAGCGACGCCATCTGGATGAAGTACAATGTTGGCGCGATCATCAACGTCACCGATCCGGCCACCAAGGCGCCTGCGACGCGCAACATCTTTCATGACGCGATCATGATGCGCCCCGGACTCACCTACGAGAAGATGATCGCGGATCGTGGAGCGGTCATCGTGGCCTGCAACCTGGCGTTGACCGTCATCAGCGGTATGGCGGGGCAGCGAATCGGGCTGAGTGCGGAGCAGGCCAAAGCGGAGTGGACGGCCGGACTGCTCCCGGGCGTTGCCCTGGCTCACTCCAGCGTGTACGCAGTCAATCGTGCACAGGAAAAAGGTTGCACGTACTGTTACGGCGGCTGATCTTGATCGCGGGATCATGAGGGCGGCGGCCAGCGCAAGCTGGCCGCCGTCGTCGTATGGCTCGGCATGGACGCGACCACGGTGAATCCCGAGTCGTGCCGCGCCTATACGGGCGTCACCTCACGCTTCCCGGCGCGGTCGACCGGAGCGAGACCAGCCAGCAGACGCTCCGCCTCGGACAGCGCGTCACCCGTCCGCGCGAGGTCGCGCGCGAGCGCGCGCACCTCGCCAGTGAGCGCCGGATCTACGACGTGCCCGCGCGCGACGCGCGCATCGAGCTCCAGCAGCTGCATCCACAGCGTGCGCAGCTGGTCGTGCATCCGGTCGCGCCGCGCTTCCTTCTCCCGCCGGCGCGTCTCGAGCCGCAGCCACAGCTCGCGCTGGCTCTCCAGCAGCCGCCGGATCTCGGCATCGTCCCCGTCGTCGCCTAACGATGCGAGCCGCGCGTCGAGTCGCTCCAGCTCGGCGGGATCGAGCTGCTCGTGCAGCCGCTGGATCTCGCCCTCCAGTGCTTCGATTGCCGTGCGAACCGCACGCGCGGCGGCCGCGCTTTCGTCGTCCGGCAGCAGCCCGCTCCGCCGCAGTCGCTCGTTGAGCTCGCCCACGGCGTCCGCCAGCTCGGCCGGCGAGCGCGGCGTGCGACCCGGCGCGGCCACGTCCGCCGCCGGCTCGAGCAGGCGCGCAAACTGCCGGTACTTCCACCCCGGATGGCTCGCCGAGTTCGGCAGCGACAGGAATTTGCGCGCGTCCTGCCGCGTGAGTCCCTCCGCCATGAGCCGCCGATTCGTGCGATTCAGGTAGACGAGCACACCCGCCGCAAGTCCGATGAACACAAGGTTGCTGCCGATCACGATCGGGACATCGTTCGGTTCGTGCACCAGGCGCTCCAACCATGGCATCGGGTTGAACAGCACCTGTTGTCCGATCCACGCAGCGAACACGTCACGCCATACGCGGAAGCGCCGCACGACCACCGGCAGGCGATCCCACTGGTCATCCGCCCGGCGGAGCGACTTCGGCCACCACGACGACCACCAGGATGGCGGATGGAAGAGCGTATGGAGTGTCTCGCGCCAGCCGAACGTCCGCGCCGCCGGCCGCGCGCGCAGCGTGGCAACGACTGCCAACGCACCCGCGCCCATCAGGCCGAACTGCAGGCTCAGCTCCGGCGCTCGCGTCGCCATGCCGAGGTAATAGAGGAGGGAACTGAACGCCGTGAGAGGGACGAGCAGCGTTGTGCCCAGCCCCTGAATGCTCTCCAGCTCGTCGGGCAGAGCGGCGAGCTCCGACGCGCTCGCCTCGAGTGCGTCGCGCAAGTCATCCGCGCGCGCCCATCGGGCCGCCGGATCCTTCTCCAGTCCGCGCATCAATACGCGCGCAATCGTGCGATCGGCGGGCCTGACCATGAGCGCGAGATCGTCGGGTTTCGCCACGGCGTGCTGCGACAGCATGGTCTGCAGTGACGCGGACGTGAACGGGAGGCGCCCTGCCAGCATCCGATACCCGACTACACTGAGGGCGTACACGTCGCTCCGGCCGTCGACCTGCGGATCGGCAGCCGCCTGCTCTGGCGCCATGTAACTCGGCGTACCGATCGCCATGCCGGTGAGCGTCACCGAAGTTCCTGCACCCCCAACGCGCGCGACACCGAAGTCGGCGAGCAGCGCGCGCCCCGACTTCGCGTCGAGCAGGATATTTTCGGGCTTCACGTCGCGATGGACGACCCCCTCGCGGTGCGCGAAGGCGAGCGCGTCGGAGATCTCGTCGAGGATCCTGAGCGCGACCGCGCGATCGAGACGACCTTCCCGCTCCAGGCGGTCGGCGAGCGTCTCGCCCTCGACATAGCCCATGACGAAGTACAGCGCGTCGTCGGTCTCGCCG
>JBKJKH010000149.1:0-2670 GCA_046597595.1 Gemmatimonadaceae bacterium | reverse complement strand
TGGGCCAGTGCGCCTCCTCGTCGAGAACACCGCAGGTGCAGGACGCACCATGGCGCGAACGGCGGAGGAGATCGGTGCAATTCTTTCCATGGTGCCCGCGACGCTGCGCAAGAGGACCGGCTATGGCCTGGACACGTGCCATCTCTTCGCGAGTGGCTACGACATCACGGAATCGCAGGCTGCCTTCGCGCGCATCCTCGACGAGTTCGAGGAGCACACCGGCGAGGCACCCTCATTCTTTCACCTCAACGACAGCGAAGGCGCGCTTGCGTCCAACAGGGACCGGCACCGGCTGCTCGGAGAGGGGAAGATTGGTTCCGAGGCGTTCGCCTGGCTGCTCGCGGACACGCGCAGCCGTAACGTTCCACTCATCCTCGAGACGCCGCAGGAGAATACCGCGATCGGCGAGGAGGACGACATGCCCGACCCGTATGACGTGAGAATGATGCAGCTGCTGGAGCAACTGGCGGGCGGTCGCTGAGCGAAACTCAGGATTCTGCAGGTCGTACGGCCCAACGCCCGTTCCCCACCCTCGATCCCGGGAACAATGAAACGCCTTCTTCTCGCCGCGCTCCTTCCCTTCGCCGCACACGCACAGAGTGCGACGCTGTTCCGCAACGCACGTGTTTTTGACGGAACGCGAATCCACACCGCGACCGACGTCCTGGTGGACCAAGGCACCATCGTCCGCGTCGGCAGGAAACTCCCCGCGCCTGCGGGAGCAACCATCGTGGACGCTACGGGGAAGACGCTGATGCCTGGGCTGATCGACGCGCATACCCACACGTTCACCAGGGGATCCCTCGAGCAGGCCGTGGTGTTCGGCGTAACGACGCACCTCGATCAGTTCTCAGTTCTGCCTGTCATGAAGCAGATGAAGTCGGAGCAGGATTCGGGCAGGGCATCAGCGCGCGCGGACTTCTTCAGCGCAGGGATACTCATCACTGCCCCGAAGGGACACGGAACACAGTTCGGCATCCCCATCCCCACGCTGACGAACGCGGCCGACGCACAGGCGTTCGTCGATGCACGCATCGCCGAGGGGTCCGACTGGCTCAAAATCGTCTACGACGACGGCAGGACCTATGGGAGGTCAATCCCCACCCTGTCACGCGAGACACTCACGGCAGCGATCAAGGCCGCGCACACGCGCGGCAAGATCGCGGTCGTGCACATCGGCGATGAGCGCTCGGCGATTGAAGCACTCGAGGCGGGCGCGGATGGGCTCGTGCACATCTTCACTGACTCCGCGCCGAGCGCGGCGTTCGTGACGATGGCCGTCTCGCGAAAGGCATTCATCGTCCCCACACTCGCTGTTTCGCAGAGCCTCGAAGGTGTCGCGGCGGGCGCCACGCTGTTGAACGACGCCTCGTTCGACTCGCTGCTGGATGAGGACGCCAGGACGACACTGCGGCGTGTCTTTACAATGGGGAATTCCCACGCGAAATACGCGCACGCGGAGTCCGCGGTGCGCGCGCTGGTTCGCGCGAAGGTCCCACTCCTCGCGGGGAGCGACGCACCAAATCCCGGGACGACATACGGGGCCTCAATGCATCAGGAGATGGAGCGGCTTGTCCGCGCGGGCCTCACGCCGGTGCAGGCGATGGCCGCTGCAACGTCGATACCGGCGGCGAAGTTCCGCATTCCCCAGCGCGGCCGCATCGCGGCAGGCATGCGCGCGGACCTGCTGCTCATCGATGGGGATCCGACGACGGACATCACGCGTACCCGGGCGATTGCCGGAGTATGGAAGGGCGGTGTTGCGATCGATCGCGAAGCAACGCGGCGGCGCATATCCACCGCGCGCGCAGCCGCAGCCGATGCGCGGACCAAGTCGGTTCCTTCGGGCCTCGGCGACGGCCACATCAGCGATTTCGAGAGCGACACGGAGACGCCGCGCTCGCTGTTCGGAGCAGGATGGGTCGTGTCGACGGACGCCATGGCGGGCGGCAAGTCGATCGCGTCGATGGCCGTCGTGCCGTCCGGTGCCGCGGGCACAGCCAAGGCACTCGAGGTGAAGGGCACGCTGGCGCTCGGCGCGGCGTTCGGATGGTCGGGCGTGATGTTCTCCCCCGGGGCGCGTCCGATGGCGCCGGCGAACCTCTCGTCCAAGCGCGAGATCGTGTTTTCGGCCCGCGGCGATGGGCGAGAGTATCAACTCATGCTCTTCTCCCAGCGCAGAGGCTTCATGCCGCTCTCTCGCCCGTTTATCGCCGGCGCCGAGTGGAAGGAAATCGTTTTACCGTTCTCCACATTCGGCGACACCGATGGCGCAGATGTGATGGGGCTCGTCTTTGCGGCGACTGGAACGCCTGGTGTTTTCGCGTTCCAGATCGACGAGATCAGGCTGCGCTAGGCGCTTTCTCATAGGGGAAATGCATGCGTCACGCTGGTGCCCCGGTTGCCTGCATCGGACGCGCGGTGTCGGACGCGACGCGTCGCCACAGTTGGTTTCCATGGGGGAAAGCAGCCTTGCTCCCTATGAAATCAGGCGCATCTCCCTATTGCGTCCGCAGCAGAGCCCTATACTTTGCACGTCGAAGGTTCCGGGGTTTCACTCTGTGAAACTGCTCCCACATCACAGGAGAACGCGCGATGGCCACAAAGAAAAAGGCTGCCAAGAAGAGCGCGGCGAAGAAGTCGGTCGCCAAGAAGAGCTCTGCAAAGAAG
>JBKJKH010000142.1:0-9224 GCA_046597595.1 Gemmatimonadaceae bacterium | reverse complement strand
GACGAGTACATGATTGAAGTTCACCTGGATGCAGACGACCGGCTCGAGTGGGCGCTGAAGGCCTTCAAGAAGAAGGTTCAGAAGGCCGGGATCCTGAAGGATCTTCGCAAGCGCCGTCATTACACGAAGCCGAGCGAGGCACGCCAGTTGAAGGCTGCGGCAGCTCGCCGTCGTGCGCGCCAGGGTCCTCGTGGTAGTGGTGGAGGAGGAGGCGGCGGTGGAGGCGGTAGCAGCAGCCGCTGATCGACCTGTTGCACGAGAATTGACCCGGCCCACAGTGTGGGCCGGGTTTTTTTGCTTTAGCGCGGCAGCGAATTGGCCTTGCCGAGGTCAGCGGCAGAGGCAACTATAGACCTTCGACGTCAGACCTTCGACGTCACCCGCCAGCTGGAATCGTCATGTCCGAGCAGTCCTCCTGTCCGTCATGCGGAACACCCAATCCCGCGGGCGCGGCGTTTTGTGCCGGCTGTGGTGCCGGTGTCGCGCAGGATGTGCAGTCCGCCGAATCAATTCCCTCGGCCGCTCCGACCGCGCAAATGAGTAGCGCCGCCAGTATGGCCAGTGACCCGGCTGCTCCGACCACGAGCCTTACGGCAGCGGACGCGCCCACGGCGCACTATGTCGCCGCTCCGTCTCCGCCCCCGCAGGAGGCACGCGGCACCGGGGGCGGGCTGATGTCTCAATCGCGGATGATGGACGCACTCCGGCGCGCCACGCTCGGTGACTACGAAATCCTGTCGGAACTCGGCCGGGGCGGGATGGCGACCGTCTACCTCGCGCACGACATCTCGCTCGACCGGAAGGTCGCAATCAAGGTGATGTCACCGGCGCTTCTCGATGGAGAGGGGGCGGTGGAGCGCTTCAAGCGCGAGGCGCGCACGGCGGGGGCGCTGAGCCACCCGCACATCATCCCCATCCATGCGGTGCGGGAGAGCGACGATCTCCTGTACTTCGTGATGAAGTACGTCGAGGGCCGGCCCCTCGACTCCGTGATCGAGCGCGAAGGCGCCCTGCCGATTGCGATGACGCTTCAGATCCTTGCGGAGGTGTCAGGCGCACTCGCCTATGCGCATCGCAAGGGCGTGATCCACCGGGATGTGAAGCCGGCGAACATCATGCTCGACGACGACGGCTGGGCTGTCGTGACGGACTTCGGCATCGCCAAGGTGGTGCAGGCGAAGGGGCTGACGATGACCGGCACCACGGTCGGCACGCCGGCGTACATGAGCCCCGAACAGTGCATGGCGCGTGACGTGACGGGCCGGTCCGACCAGTACTCGTTAGGCACCGTGGCGTACGAGATGCTCACCGGGCACGTGCCGTTCCGTGCTGACTCGCTGATGGAGATGTTCCTCGCGCAGATGAACGACGCGCCTCCCCCGCTGCTCGAAGCGCGGCCGGACTGCCCGCCGCGACTGGCGGCCCTCGTCGACCGGATGATCGCCAAGACACCGGAAGATCGATGGCCTGCGCTCGAAGATGTCGCGGCGGCACTTGCCGGACTGCAGCAACCGGAGGCGCGGCAACGCACGCGGAACTCGATGATGGCCCTGGCTCGCGAGAGCGATGGCCGTCCGCGCGCCGGCGATTTCACTCGTCCTATCAGCCCGACGCCGCTCAACACCCGACGGCAGCCGGCGGGTGATCCAACTGCGGTGACGCCCGCGTTCTCGCCAGCCATCACGCCCGCGCCTGGCGATGCACGCCAGCGCAGGATCCCGGTGTGGGCATGGGTTGCGCTTGCCGTGCCTGTCATCGCGGGCGGCGCGTGGCTGGCGTCCCGCGATCCCACTGCCGCCGCGCCGGCGGCTCCGGTCGCGGCTCTGCCGGTCGCGGCTCTACCGGTCGCGCGCGTCGCGCTGACGCCGGAGATGAGCACCATCGCCGTCGGCACCTCTGCGCCGCTGGTCATCGCACTGCGCGACAGTCTCGACGCCCCGATCTCGGGGCGCGTCGTGACGTGGACATCCGCGAATCCGGACGTCGCGACCGTCGATGCGAGCGGCGTCGTCACGGCACATGACGTGGGCTCGGCACGTGTCACTGCGTCCAGCGAGGGGCGCTCGGCGATTGCGACCGTCGCGGTGAGCGCCCGCGCCCTCGTGCCCAACGCCATCACCGTACTGCCGCGGGATTCAAGTGTCGTGACGGGCGCACGGGTTTCACTCGTCGCGAGCGTCACGGCCGCTGGAGGCGCGAACCTCATCGGGACACCGGTCGAGTGGAAGTCGTCGGCACCGGGGGTTGCGACAGTCGACGCGGCGACGGGGCTGGTGACCGCGCTCAAGCCCGGCAGCGCGACCATCGCGGCGATCATCAAGGACGGGCCCAGGACCAGCATGCGCCTCACGGTGACGGCGCCTGTGGCCGTCGTTGCCGCCGCGCCCGTGAACGCTGCGCCGGTGGCGGCGGACAGCGCGCGCGCACCTGCCGCCGCTCCCGCTGCAGTACGCGCCGATTCGAGCGCCGAGGTCGCGAGCGGCGCGCCGCACTTCACCGAAATCAGTGCGGGAGGGAGCACGAGTTGCGGCGCGCTGGCGAACGATGGCGGCGTGTTGTGCTGGGGCGGGTCGACCCCTGCGGGCGCGATCCTGCAAGGCGTCTTGCTGAGCAAGCTCGCGGTCGGCGATGGGCATCTCTGCGGTCTCACGCCCGGCGGAGAAGCCTTCTGCTGGGGATCGAACTCCCAGGGCCAGCTGGGCGACGGCACCACTACGGAACGCGACCGGCCCACGGCCGTGAAGGCGAGCCAGCGTTTCGTCGACATCAGCGTGGGAGCCGGGCACACGTGTGCGCTCGCCGCGGATGGCAGTGCGTTCTGCTGGGGCGGCAACAAGTACGGCCAGCTTGGGGATGGCTCGCGCAGCAACCGCAGCCGCCCGGTGTCAGTGTTGTCGACTTCGGGAAACCAGGGCTTCCAGTCGCTCGCGGCGGGCGGTTCGCACACGTGCGGCGTGACGCGCGCGAACAAGGCATTCTGTTGGGGAGACGGTTTTTCGGGGCAGGTGGGAAACGCGATGCAGGATTTCGCGAAGGAGCCGTTCGCGGTGAAGACGAGTCTCGCATTTCGCAGCGTGGTCGCGGGCGACCGGCACACCTGCGGCCTTACGACGAGCGGGCGAGTCTACTGCTGGGGGAGCAACGCGCAGGGGCAGCTTGGCAACGAGACGAAGGACGATCGCAACGTGCCGGACTCCGTCTCGACCGACCAGGTGTTCCGCACGCTCGGCGCGGGCGGTGCGCATACCTGCGGCATCTCGTCCCGCCGCCAGCTGCTCTGCTGGGGTCAGAATGTGGACGGGCGCCTTGGAGACGGGACGCGCAGCGGACGCACGGTGCCGGTCATCGCAGCAGGCGGCCAGTCGTTCTCACTCGTGAGTCCCGGGTCGGGGCACACGTGTGCACTCGCGACGGGTGGCCAGGCGATGTGCTGGGGCGGGAATTCGCGCGGCCAGCTGGGGAGCGGCACCGCGAGTCCGTTCTCCGCGGCGCCGATCGTTGTGAAGGTGCGCGGAGCTTAGCGCTCGATCAGCGCGAAAGGCACGCCGATGGTGACGAGGATGTCGCGCTGGAGGCGGCGGGAGTAGTAGCGCCCCGCGCCGCCCGCAGCCGCCCCATCCGGATCGCTGATGTAAAAATTTCCATCCACTCCGATGTTGAACGCCCATTCCGGAGTGACGCGCGCGCGGATGCCAAGGCCCACGCTGCCCATCGGATTCGTCAGCTCGGTAAGACCCGGGAATTGCCACGCGCGGCCGCTGCGCCTCACGAGCCCGGCGCCGGCGGCGAGATAATAATTGGAACGGCGCGGCTGGAGGGTCGCCCGCACGCTTCCGAAGGTCACGCGCCCGGGCAGAGGCTGGTTGGAATTCGAAATCAGCCCGGTCGACGGCGGGTATTTCGGGATGATCCCAGAGAACACGTACGCGACCGATCCCTGCACCCCGAAAATGTTCGAGAAGCGATACGTGGCACTGACGCCGAGGCCTGGACCAGCTTCCTGACGCTCGGTCGTGTCCCGGGATGGCTGCGCAGTGAGCGCCGTCGCATAGTAGGACGCAAAGTAGGGCGCGACCTCGAGCTTCACCTGCGCGCCAGCTGTCACGGGCCCGGACATGGCCCCGGAGCAGAGCACGACGCACCAGGACCGCGTCACACGCACAGAACCTCGCTGGAGAGAGAGCGAAAACATCGTGGTCAATACACCCGGAGCGTGACCGGGAAGGAACGTGCGGGTACACCCGATGGGGATGACGCCGAAATAGTGACAGTCGTGTTGAGCACTGTACCGCGCGCGTAGCCGGTTGGATTCGCTGAAAGTCGCAGCGTAGAGGGCACGGCAGTGCCGCCGGTGAAGGTGCCGGAAAGCCAGGCGGCACCACCCACGTTCAGCGCGAGCCCGGAGATTGTCGTGCTGCCGCCGTTGGTGATCGCAACATCCTGTGTGACCGACGCCGTGCCGGCCGGAGCGAAGATCCGCGCATCAGCCACCGAGACGACGAGTCCGCGTTCGACCACAAACCGCACCGGCATGCCAAACTCCTTCGTCGTTCCTGTCACGGTGCAGGTGCCACTGCCCGGGGTGCACTCGTCGGCAATGAGCCGGACAGTATCGGTCACGGTGCTGTCGGCGAGGAGGCCGGCCGGGTAGAAGGTCAGGCCGACGGTCGACGCGGTATCGATGCCGGCGACGGTGAGCGCGGTAAAGCTGGCGGCGAGCCAGCTGGGTAGAGTGTAGGTGGACTTGAGCCGGATGTTCTTCAGCTCGTTGGGGACGTCGCGGTTCTGGTTGAATGCCACCACGGAGGTGAACACATTCGCCCCCCCCGCGAAGCCGTTGATCGCGACACCGCGCGGATTTGTCACGAGTTCCGGAGCAGTATTGAAGAGGACCTGGAGCGGGAAGGTGATGTCTGTCATCCCGACGCCTCTCACCCTTACGGTAGCTGACGCAAAGCCGGGCGCGACACGCGCGCGCACGACGAGTGTGCGCGGCGCTGTCCGCGCGTTGGTGTCGGTCACTGTGGGTTCCCACGTCAAGTCGGAATTCGTGATCCAGGGACTTGTATCTCCCGTACCGACCTGGCTCTCGACCGTGGCGTGCAATCCGGTAATAACGCCGCGACCACCGTTTGTGATCAGCACGCGAGCGTCCGGGGCTACCTGCTGCACCGAGGGGTTGCCGGCATTGCCCATCATCACCAGCTGCACCGCGGTCTGCGCGACTGCGCCGCGCGCGACGGCAAAGGTCAACGCAAGCATCTGCGACGCGATGCCGGGCGTCGTCGACGAGATCGTGACGGTCGCCGTGCAGCTGTAGATGCCGAGCGCCGCGGCGGTCGGAGTGAGCGTGACAACCGCCGCCGGGCTGGCGGTGGTCACATCGAAGGCAGGAGTGCCGAGCCAGTTCGAAGACTGACAGGCCGCGATTGACGGCGTGGTGTACGACACACTCGCCTGAAGCCCGGCGACGGTCGCCCCGCCGTTTGCGAAGACACCAAATAGTTGCGGAGGCGCGGCCTGCCCTGCCGTCGCATTCAACAGCGCACTGCTGGACGACAGCGTCATGCCGGGCGTATACACCGTGATCGTCGGCAGCGTGGACGTCACCGCCGTCGCATTGATCGTGGCGTTGACGGTCAGCGCCGTGCCCGCGGCCGTGCCGGTGAACGTCGCCGTGTACGCGCCGCCTCCCGCGTCGGTGACGCTGCCGATGGTGCCTGTGCTCGAGCCGCCGCTCGTCGAGAACACGACCGTCGCCCCGCCGGATGTGACGTTGTTCCCGCCGGCATCCTTTGCCTGCAGCGTGAAGGTGGCGGTTCCGCCGGCGGTGATGTTGGACGACGATGTCGTGACCGTCGATTGTGCAGTCGAGATCGCGCCCGTCACCACGGTGATCGCTGGTTGTGTCGTCGTCACCGCCGCGCCATTCACCGTCGCCGCGATCGTGCGCGCGCTCCCCGCAGTCGCGCCGGTGAACGTGGTGGTGTAGGTGCCGTTGGCGTTATCCGTTACCGCCCCGAACGTTCCCGTGCTCGTCCCCGTTCCCGCGAGCGAGAACACAATCGTCGCGCCACCCGTCGTAAGGTTCACACCGGCGGCGTCCTTTGCCTGCAGCGAGACCGTCACGCCCAGACCACTGGCGACCGTCGCGCTGCTCACCGTCACAATAGATGTCGCGGGTGAGATCGGGCCCGGACCGCCTGGCGGCGGCGCAGTGACAGTAATGGTCGGCAAGGTTGTTGCGACGGTCGTCCCCCCAATGGTCGCGGACACCGTGCGCGGGGTGCCTGCTGTCGTCGCGGTGAACGTTGCACTGTAGGTGCCGTTGCCGGCGTCATTCACCGTGCCGATGGTGCCGCTGCTCGTCCCTGTGCCGGTGAGTGAGAACACGATGCTCGCACCACCGCTGGTCAGGTTCGTCCCCGCGGCGTCCTTTGCCTGGAGCGAGAACGTGACCGTCGCGCCTACGAGCATCGTCGCTGCCGACGTCGTGACAGTCGACTGCACGGGAGAAATTGGGCCCGGACCACCTGGAGGTGCGGCGGTGACGGTGATCGCGGGAAGCGGCGTCGTGACAGCGGCGCCATTCATCGTTGCGCCTATCGCACGCGCAGTCCCCGCGGCGGTCGCCGTGAAGGTCGCCGTGTACGTGCCGTTCCCGCCATCCGTCGTCGTGCCGATCGTGCCGTCGCTCGTGCCCGCGCCCTTGGTGAAAATCACCGCGAGGCCACCGGCAGTCATCGCGTTGCCGGCTGCATCCCTTGCGCGCAGGGTGAGGGTTGCCGTTGATCCCACCTGCATGCCGGTCGAAGACGCTTCTACCATACTCTGCACCGCCGATGGCGGGCCCGAAAGCGTCGTGACGCTCGGCGACGCCGACGAGACGGCCGTGCCGCCGACGCTCGCACTGATCACGCGCGGTGTGCCGACGGTGGTGGCCGTGAACGTCGTGGTGTACGTCCCGTTGCCTGCATCTGTGACACTCCCGAGGGTGCCACCGCTCGTGCCGGAACCGAGCGAGAATGCGACCGTGGCGCCGCCGGTGGTGAGGGCGTTGCCGGCCGCATCGCGCAGGCGAAGAGTGAGCGTGGCGGAGCTTCCCGATGCCACGGTCGCGCTCGAGGTGGTGAGCTGCGACTGCGTGGCGGAAAACGCGCCCGGTGTCACGGTGACAGATGGCAGCGCACTCGTGATGGCGACACCACCCATCGTTGCGGCGATGGTGCGCGCGGTGCCAGCGGTGGTGGCAGTCAGGATGGCGGTATACGTGCCGTTTCCGTTGTCGGCGGTGGCGCTCAGCGTGCCGTCACTCGTGCCGGTGCCGGAGAGGCTGAACGCGACGGAAAGTCCCGCGGTCGACAGGTTGGTGCCGGAAGCGTCCTTCACCTGGAGGGTGACGGTCGCCGTAGACCCCGACGCTACTGACGACGCCGTAAGCGTGACGGTCGACATCGCAGCAGATGGAGTCGGCGTGGTGCCCGGCCCGGGGCCGGGGCCCGGCCCAGGCCCGGTGCCACCATCGCCCCCGCCGCACGAGCCCATAAGGAAGGCCAGCGCGAGCGCAGCGAACGTGACCGTCGCCCGTGGAATGCGCACCCGGTACGACGGGGGACAGCGTGTCGGCATCTGGACCGCGTAAGAGAACCGGTCGCCAATGTACGACCAGTTCAGCTCGCCGGTCAAATGCTTTGTGTCCGGCCGGTGACTTTCCTTGCTGCGACAGAGACGCAGAGGCACCTTCACGCATGTACGCGTTTGCGCCAATCCCCACGACGTCTAGTTCGCAGCGGGCCATCCGGCGGCGTGCATTCACGCTGCTCGAGCTGGTGGTCGTCCTGGCGATCCTCGGGCTGGTCGCATCCCTTGCACTGCCGGTTTTCGCGGCTCGCCAGCGTGATGAGTCGCCATTGCGATCCGTGATCTCCCGCGCGCAACAGGCTGCCGTGCGACGCGCCGAGTCCATCACGCTCGACATCGGGCCGGGAGGACGCTGGAGCATCGCCACCGGCACGGAGATTCTCCACACTGGAACTCTCGCTGGCGACGTGGCGGCGCTTCGCCTTCGCATCACTCCCCTCGGCGCCTGCTTCGCCGAGTTACCAGCGCCTGCGGACTGGGATGCCGTTGCGTGTGATGTGTCGGCTTTAACGGTTCATAGCCGATGACACTTCTCGAAGCCGTCGTCGCCCTCGTCATCCTCGGCCTCTCCGCCATCGGCCTGCTCGAGGGTCTCCAGGCATCGTCGCGCACGGAGCGTGACGCCGTTGCCTGGAGCCAGGCAGTCGCGATCGCAGACGCTGCGGTGAATGCGGCGGATGACGTTACGCTCGAACCGATACCCAGAGGCTTCACGCGGACCGTCTCGGTCCATCCATGGCGCGGAGACGTGTCCGAGATCGTCGCCAGGGTCTCCACCCCCCACGGTGCGACGTTCGTCCTCCATCGGCTGCAGCGTGTGAGCAGGCGGCGTGACCGATGAGAACCGCGCGTCAGTCCGCTGGATTTACGCTCATCGAGATTCTGGTGGCGCTCGTGATTGCGTCCGTGGTCGTGTCGCTCAGCTACGCGGTACTCGCGACGGCTGCTGACACCGGTGCGTCGGTGGAGGTTGCCGCCAGCGACCTCGCCGCGGACGCGCGCTTTCGCGCGCTGCTCTCGGATGCGCTGCGTCATCCATCACAGCCAGCCGGCGTGGATGCAGCCACGTTTGTGGTCATGCACGACGCTGACGGCGACCACGTGACATTCGCGTCGCGAGGAATGGCACCACCACTGGGCGCGAGCGGAAACTGGGACGTCACAATCTGGTCGGACGCCGCAGGGGTTCGCGTGGAGGCGCATGCGCAGGATCCAGCATCTCCTGCGTCCGTACGGGCGTCGCTGCCAGGCGCATCGCAACTCGAAGTGTGGACGCAGGATCGCGCCCAGACCGGCTGGGTACGGGGATGGGATCGCCCCGCACGCGCGCCGGGGATGATCGCGCTCCGGTGGCGGAACGCGCGCACCCCTTCCTTGCCCCTTGTCGTCCGCACATCGCTCGAGGAGATCCAGTGAGGCGACGAGGCGTGGCGCTGGTGCTCGTCCTCTGGATCATTGTGCTCGCCGGCGCCCTCACTTCCGTGGCGGCGGTGCGTGCACGCGAATCGACGCTGCTCTCCGGAACCATCCGCGCGCGGAGCGCCGCATCCGCCGCGGCGGAGAGCGGGATCGCCGCCGCGGCG
>JBKJKH010000490.1:0-3054 GCA_046597595.1 Gemmatimonadaceae bacterium | reverse complement strand
GCGCCGCCAGCGGATGAGCACGTCCTGGATCGTGTTGTCCAGGCCGTGGCCCATGTGCAGCTGCGCCGTGACGTTCGGCGGCGGCATGACGATGACGAAGGTCTCGCAGTCTCCGCCTGCGCGTTTCGAATGCGCGGGGTCCGCGCCAAACACGCCCGCGCGCTCCCAGCGGGCGTAGAGTTCGGGGTCGCCGGTGGCGAAGTCGTACTGGGTCGGAATCTCAGAGGCAGTCACCCGTCAAAAGTAACCGGCGAGTGACTGCGAGTGGCCGGGTCAGTCCGCGCGCGTTTCCCGGCCCGTCTGTTCCTTGAGGATCTGCTTGGTTTCCGCGCTATTGGGCTGGGCGACATGATCTGACTTCGGCACGCCGGTCGGCGAGATGGGCGCTCCACCAGTGCGGTCGCCGCGGCCCTTGGGCGCTTTGGTGCGGCGCTCGGCGGTGATCTCCTCGATGTCGTCGGCGGCGTCACGGATCGCTTCCTCCGCGGAGAGCCAGCGATCCTCGAGCTCGGGCTTGGGGTCCGCGTGACGATCGAACTCCTTGGACGTACCCTGCCGACGGCGCCCTGTGCCGACCTGCTGGCCTTCCCAATGCGCTTCGGTCAGGGAATCATCGCCTTCAGCGACGCGCCGGGCGGTCTCTTCGTATTGCTTTTCGCGGCCGCGGATCATGAGGCGGTTGACGACCGTCTCGACGCCCGGGACGCCGCGTGCGAGTGTCACCGCGTGCGCTGACTCCCCGTCGTCGTGGACCCAACCGGTGAGTTCGATGATGCCGGCCCCGATTGCGCCAATGTCGACGGCGCGACCGGAAAGGATGGGATCGTTGCGATACGCCTCGAGCACACGCTCTTCGAGCTCGTCATCGACACCTTCGGCGGTTTCCGCCTCTTCGCCGTCATCCTCGAAGTCGTCTTCCTCGAGTTCGTCCTCCTCGTCGTAGACATCTCCGCCGGCGATGGGGCCGCCGGTAGCGTCAGGATCGGCAAACCGCTCACGCAACTTCCCAGTGAGTCCGGCGAGGCCACCAAAACGCTGGGCGAGGAAAACCCCTGCTGCCAGTCCGGCGATAGCGCCGACGGTGAGGAACAGAACGCTGTGGGACGAGGACTCCTCTTCAGCGTGATGATATCGAATGCGTGCCATGTTCTCCCTGTAGCGTGCGATCAATCCAAAGAATAGCTTTCGCCCGACGAATAGCGAGTAGGCTGCAAGAAGAAAGCCATTTCGGAGGCACGTTCACTTCCCGTGTTCAGGACTACAGGCTCCGTCACTCCGGCGTCATGGACGCCGCCCACGTCCGGCGCACCGCTGACGCGCATCGCCACACTGGTGCGTAACGCGTTGTGGGCGGCGCTCCTGCTTGTCTTCGTGGCGGGAGTCGCACTGTATTTCCGCTACGCGCCGCACATCGTGCCGATGGTCGGGAGCGGTCGGTGAGCACTGAGGTGGCAGCGCAGGGCGTCGTCCAGCTGCGGTTGCCGGACGGCGCCCTCCGTGAAGTGCCGGCAGGAACCCTTCCGCGCGACGTCGTCGCGGCGATCGGTGCGCGGCTATTGAGCGCCGCCGTGGCCGTCGCGGTCAACGGCAAGGTGCAGGATCTCGCCACGCCGCTGCGCGAAAGCGGGGAATTCGTCGTCCTCACCGACAAGGATCCGCGCGCGCTGGACGTGCTGCGCCATTCGGCGGCACACGTGCTCGCCACGGCAGTGCGACGACTGCGCCCCGACGCGAAAATCGGATTCGGGCCGCCGATTGAGGACGGCTTTTATTACGACTTTGAAGTCGAGCGTCCGTTCACGCCCGAAGACCTCATCGCCTTCGAGAACGAAATGCGGAAGGTCGCGGCCGAGAAGTTCGCGTTCCAGCGCGAGGAGGTGTCGCACGAGGAGGCGCGCCGCAAGTTCGTCGACGATCCGCTCAAGCTCGAGCGACTCGACGACCCCGAGTTGGCCGACCAGATCATCTCGGTGTACACCGACGGCCCCTTCATGGATTTGTGTCGCGGACCCCACGTCCAGGACACGGGGTGGGTGAAGCACGTCAAGCTGCTCAGTGCCGCCGGCGCGTATTGGCGTGGTGACGTCAAGCGGCAAATGCTTCAGCGCATTTATGGAACGGCCTTCTTCAAGAAGGATGAGCTGGACGCGCACCTCCACCAGATCGAGGAGGCCAAAAAGCGCGATCACCGCGTGCTCGGCAGGCAACTCGACCTGTTCATGTTCCACCCGTCGTCGCCAGGCGCAGTCTTCTGGACCGATCGCGGGACCATGATCTACAACTTGCTCGTCGATTTCGTGCGCGAGCGGCAGCGCGAGGCGTTCAAGGAGATCAAGACACCGCTCCTCTATAACAAGTCGCTGTGGGAGACGTCGGGCCACTGGGGCAAGTATCGCGAGAACATGTTCCTCGTGCACAACAGCGAGACGGGGGAGCACGACACGTCGCTCAAGCCGATGAACTGTCCCTCTCACTATCTGCTGTATGGCGCGAAGAAGCACTCGTACCGCGAGTTGCCGCTGCGCTACGTCACGTTTGATGTGCTGCATCGCAACGAGGTGACGGGCGCCCTCTCGGGGCTCACGCGCGTGCGGCAGTTCCAGCAGGACGATTGCCACGTCTTCATCACAGAGGACCAGATCGCGGAGGAAGTTCGCTTTCTCCTCGATTTCATTCTCGGCTACTACAAGACCTTCGGATTGACGGCCACGCTCAAGTTTGCGACGCGCCCGGAGACGCGCATTGGCGCCGACGACGTGTGGGATCGCGCCGAGGCGGGGTTGAAGGCCGCGCTCGAGGCAACGGGGATGGCGTACGAACTGAAGCAAGGCGATGGTGCGTTTTATGGACCGAAGATCGACTTCGACGTGCACGATTCGATCGGTCGCGCCTGGCAGCTCGGCACGATCCAGCTCGACTATAACGCGCCCGAGCGCTTCCAGCTGATTTATGTGGGCGAGGACAACACCGAGCATCGTCCGGTGGTCATCCATCGTGCGGTGAGTGGCTCGATGGAGCGGTTCATCGCGATCCTCATCGAGCATTTTGCGGGCG
>JBKJKH010000244.1:0-7650 GCA_046597595.1 Gemmatimonadaceae bacterium | reverse complement strand
ATTCGCAGCGCTCACGGCGAAAATTTCCGGTGAACGCGGGTTTGGCTGCAGCAGCTACAAGGAGAAATGCCTGCGGCGCCGGATCGCCGTGCGGATGCGCGCGCGCGGGGTGCACGCCTTCGGAGAGTATGCGACGCTGCTTGATACTGACCCTGTTGAATACGACAAGCTGCTCGATGCGCTCACGATCAACGTCACGAAACTGTTCCGCAACGCGGAAGCATATGACGCGGTCGCGCGCGAAGTGCTGCCCGAGCTGTGGAAAGCGCCGGCACAGGACCTCAAGGTCTGGAGCGCGGGCTGTTCGAGTGGCGAGGAAACGTATTCCCTGGCGATCCTCTTTCATCGCCACGGGGAACAGCATGGAACGCGACGCGTGCGCATCGTCGGGACCGACATCGACCGCGCCAGTCTCGCGGCGGCAGAGAAGGGCGAATATCCAGAAGCCGCATTTGCAGAGACGCGTCCCGAGGTGCGTCAGCACTACTTCGAGGGCGAGCCGCTGCGGCGCGTCACGGCTGCGCCACGCGAGCTGGTGCGGTTCGAGAAGCGCGACCTGCTGCGCGAGGGACCTCCTGCATACGACAATCATCTCGTCGTCTGTCGCAACGTCCTGATCTACTTCGATCGTGATTCCCAGGAGCGCCTGTTCAAGGCCTTTCACGACGCGCTCGTGCCCGGGGGCTTCCTGGTGCTCGGCAAGGTGGAGACGCTGCTCGGGCCCACGCGCGGGCTGTTCCGGACGGTCAACGCCCGCGAGCGCATCTTCCGGCGGATGGACGGCGCGTGAGCGAGATCCGGGTGAAGGTCGCCGACCTTGCCGTCTCAAAGGGAGACGACGTCATCGCGACGATCGGGCTGGGGTCGTGCGTCGCGATCATGCTGTATGATCGGGCGGCGAAGATCGGCGGGCTCGCGCACATCCTGCTGCCCAGCGAAGGCCTCAGCCGCGACCGCAGCAATGTCGCGAAGTTTCCCGCGTCGGCAGTACCGGTGATGGTCGCCGAGATGAAGCGACTTGGGTCGAAGGGACCACTGACGGCGAAGATCGTCGGGGGCGCCAGCATGTTCGCGGCCCTCCTCCCGTCCGGCGGCATCAACATGGGCGAGCGGAATATCGAGGCGACGCGCGGCGTGCTCGAACGGAACGCGCTGCCGATCGTCGGGGAGGACGTCGGGGGCGAGTACGGACGGAGCGTCTACTTCGACCTCGCCACCGGCAAGGTCCTCGTGAAATCGCTGAAGGCCGGGAATCGTGAACTCTGACCCGGTGTCGCGCGGCCCCGGCGCCAAACACACCGTGCTCGTTGTGGACGACAGCGCCTTCATGCGCAAGATCGTGAGCGATGTCGTCGAAGCCTCCGAGGAGTTCCGCGTTGTCGGTACCGCCCGCAATGGGCTCGATGCGCTGCAGCAGGTGCACGCACTCGACCCGGATGTCGTCACCCTCGACGTGCAGATGCCCGAGCTGGATGGCCTGCAGGCACTTGGCTACATCATGAGCGAATCGCCCCGCGCGGTGGTCATGCTGAGTGCTGCCGAGTCCACGGAAGGGAGCGACCTGACCATCCGCGCGCTCGAACTCGGGGCAGTGGATTTTGTGAGGAAGCCGACGGGTGCACGCTCGTATGATGCGTCCGCAATGCGCGATTCATTGATCGGCGCGCTGCGCGCCGCCACGCAGGCGAATTTTCGCGGCGTCCCGATGCTCGCGCGTCCGCGGCTGCGGACATCCGGCGCCTTTGTCGCGACCCATGCGGCCGCGACGCATCTCGTCGTCATCGCTGCCTCGACGGGCGGCCCGCGGGCGCTCGCCGAGGTGATCCCGAAGCTGTCGCGCGACCTGATCGCGGCGGTCTTCATCGTGCAGCATATGCCTGCGGGATTTACTCGAAGCCTCGCGCAGCGCCTCGATGCCCTCAGTCCGCTCACCGTCAGCGAAGCCGAAGACGGGGCACTGATGCGACGCGGGCACGTGTTCGTCGCGCCGGGGGGTCTCCACTCCAGGCTCGTACCGGGCCCCGAGGGAGTGATCGTGAGAACGGACGACGGCGCCGCGATCTGGGGTGTCCGGCCTGCCGCGGATCCGTTGTTTCGGAGTGCGGCCCTGACCTTTGGCCCCGCCACGGTAGGCGTCGTGCTCACGGGCATGGGCCGTGATGGAGCGGAGGGGTTGCGCGTGATTCGCGAGGCAGGCGGACGGGCAATTGTGCAGGACAAGGACACGTCGGTGATTTACGGAATGCCGCAGGCTGCACTTGCGCACGCGGGCGCCGATCGCGTGTCGCCGTTGAGTGAGGTGGGCGCGGCCATCATGCAGATGTCCAACGGAAACTCAGGAATGCTCGCGTGAGCGCCGCCGTGACGGAACGCGGTCCGGAGGCGTCGCCTGTGTTGCACACGCCGCCAGAACAGGCAGGGAAATGACTGAGAGCAAGAAGGAAAGGGCGCCAGAGCCTCAAATCACCGCGCGATTGACGCCGCGTGAGCTCGCCGCCGTGCTCAATGAGCCGCGGCGTACACCGGCGGTGGGGATTGTGGCCGTGGCTGCGGCCGCGACACCAGTGCAGCCAGATTCTGCCCTGGCGGTGGCGTCTGCCCTAGGCGCGTCCATCTTCGCGCCGGAGCCTGACGCGCCCGAAGTGACGGAGGTCCTGTTGTTCCGCCTGGGAGGCGAGCGTTTCGCGGCGTCACTCGCGGCAATCGATGAAGCGGTTGATCTTCCGGAGCTGCACTCGATCCCCGAAAGTCCCGAGGAGCTGCTTGGAGTCTTTGAACTGCGCGGCCGCTTGATCCCGCTTTACTCGGCAGCGCGCGCGCTGCGCGTGACCGAACTGGTTGCGGTGCCGGCGTGCGCGTTCGTGCTATCGCACGAGGGCACACGACTGGCCATCGCGGTCGATGCGCTCGACGATGCGATCACGCTGCCGACCGCTGTCCTGCGCGATGCGCCGGGCGCAGACACGGAGGGAGGGGACGGCGTGCTGCTCGGTATTGCGCACACGCCTGACGGTGTCGTGACGCTCGTCAGCGCGCCAGCGCTTGCGCGCAGTTGTCTCGCCTCGGTCGTCGCCGGCCGGGAGCAGGAACCTTCCGCGGCATCGGAGGCCGCATGACCGCACCCGCACCCTTGGCGCTTTCGAAGATCGTGACGTTCGCGATCGGCGACGATTTCTTTGCTGCCGACATTTTTTCGGTGGAGCGCGTGTTGCGGTACCAGGCGCCGCGCGCCATCCCCAATGTGCCCGGCTGGATTGAGGGCGTCATCGAGTACCAGGGGCGCGTTGTGCCGGTGATCAACCTGCGCGCGCGTTTCGAGATGCCGGCGAACGCGGTGCATGCCGGCACGCGTATTCTCGTGTTCCAGGCCAGCGGCGAATGGATCGGCGCGGTTGTCGATGCCGTGGTTGAAGTGGCGGCGCTGGACAAGGCGACGTTGTCGCCGCCACCACCGCTCTTTCGCGGGCTCGCCGGCGAGTACCTGATCGGCATCCTGCGCCGGAAGGATCGCCTGGTGATCGTGCTCGATGTGGCGCGCCTGCTGTCCAGCAATGAACGCCTGGTCCTGGAACAGATGCGGGATGAGGTGGCACATGGCGGATAACGTGTCGCGTCCCACGCCGGCCGGACTGCCCGCGATCGTGGATGTGCCCGCACTGCGCTCGCAGTACACGGGTATTGATGGGCGGCTCGATGCCGCCGCCAGCGGCACACCGGCCGACCGCGAAGCGGTGAAGGGCGAGATCATCGGACTCTTCCGCATCGTCGAGGCGCATATCGCCGAGCTGGCGGCGCTCAAGGACGACATCAGGAAGCTGGTGGACAAGTACAAATCCATGCAGCAGCCGTCGCTGGCGCCGCAATTCACGGCCGAACGACCCGCCGTGCATGCGGACCACATCGGAGCGTCCACGTTCATCGAAAAAGGCTGGAGCCGCATTTCGCTCGGCGACTACGTCGGCGCCGAGGATGCCCTGACGAAGGCGCTCAAGCTCTCGCCAGGTGACGTGCAGGCCGAATCGCTCCTTGGCTGGGCGATGATGCTGCAGGAAAAGTACGACGATGCCCTCATGAATTTCTCGAGAGTGCTGATGCGCGAGCCGCTGAACGGGCTCGCGCGGATCAACGTCGGCTACATCTGCCTGAAGAAACGCATCTTCGGGGAGGCGATCGAGCACCTCAGCAAGGCCATCCGGCTCGATAACGATCCGAAGGCAAAACTCTACGCACACTTCTATCTTGGACTCGTCTATCTCGAGCGCGAGATGTTCGAGGACGCACAGGCGTTCTTTGAAAAGACGCTGACCCTCGGTCCCAACCTCATCGAGGCATACTACGAACTGGGGCGCGCGTTCTGGTTCGCGGGAGATCATGCGCAGGCGCTCGAGACGTGGCGCATGGGCAACGAGACCAACAAGTTCAACCCGTGGGGCAAGCGCTGCGCGGAACTTCGCAAGATCGTGGAGTCGGGGGGAGAACCACCGCGCGTCGGATCGCCGGACGCCTGACGACGCTGCTGTGTGCGCTCGCCCTGTGTGGCGCGCGCGTACCAGCGCAGGATTCCGTTGAAGCGGTTCCGCGAGGCGCAGGCCGCTTCGACCGGGGTCGCCTGACGATCGTTGCCTTTCCCTCCGATGGGCGCCTTGCGAGCGCGCTGCTGAGCGCGGCGTCGCGGACCGACTCCTTCCCCGGACTGCAGCGCCCCCGGAAGCGCGCCGTGATTGCGATCGCGCCAGATGCGCGGCGTTTTCGGGAATGGGTCGGCGCGTATGCCCCGGAGTGGGGCGCCGCGATCGCGTTTCCGGCATCGGGACGCATCATCCTCCAGGGAAGTGCTGCCGGCTCCGATGCCGGCGATCCGGTGCGGGTGCTCCGGCACGAACTCGCGCACCTCGCGCTGCACGAAGCACTCGGGGACCTGCCACCACGGTGGTTCGATGAGGGGTACGCCAGCTATGCGGCTGGGGAATGGGATCGCGATGAGGTGCTCGCGACCAGTCTCGCACTGGCGATGCGCCGGACACCAACGCTCGATCGCCTCGACAGTGGATTCACCGCGGGGGCGATGCGCGCAGACGCCGCGTATGCGCTGGCACACCGCGCCGTCGCCGAGCTCGCCGCGCTGGACCCGGAGCGCGGCCTGTCGCTGTTCTTCGTGTACTGGCGCGAAACCGGGAAATTCGACACCGCAATCCGCCGCGCGTATGGCATCACGCAGGCGGAGTATGAGGAACGGTTCAGGAAGAACACGCGCCGACGGTTCGGCTGGCTGGCGGTCGCTACTGATGTATCGATCGTCGGGACGATCATGCTGGCGGTGATGGTCCCGCTCTCCATCTCGCGCCGCCGCCGCGATCGCAGGCGATTGGCGCTCATGCGCATTGCGGACGCTGCGGCGGACCGTCGCGCGCAGCAGGAAAGCGAGCGGGCAATAGAGGAACTGCTCCGCACGCTGAGGCCCCCGTCAGGACCGTCCGAGGGGCCGCCAGAAGCGAGCGGTCCGCGCCAGTAAGTCTTAATCGGGTTTTAACTTGACACATCATAGGGCCGGGTTACCGTTCACACCTTATGGCAGAAACCCGCACAAATAACAGGCAGGGCTATCTGTGGTGGGGCCTTGCCGCCGCAGCACTCGTCCTCGGCTACGCTGACCTCTGGCGCGGCGGCGAGACAATTGCGCCTATCCTCCTTGTTATCGGCTACTGCGTGCTCATCCCGCTCGCCATTCTGCGCTGAGTTCGTCAGTCCAGCCGCGTTCCCCCGGGCGAATAGCTCAGTTGGTTAGAGCGCCTGCCTTACACGCAGGATGTCGGGGGTTCGAGTCCCTCTTCGCCCATTTGCAGTTGCAGCGGGTACGATGTTTGTACTCATGGCCGTAGCATCCGCAGGCTCACTACAACGGACCTCTTCCGCGCTTGCTGGGGTATCCAGACTCAACGCTTGGTGACAAGGAGTACGACTGTGAAGGCACGGCTCATTTTTGGTTATACGGTTGCCGGAATCGCGGCGGCCATGGCAGGCAGCGCTTCCTTCGGGACGCTTGGCGCGCAGTCGCGGACGGTCGCGTCCGCTCGCATCATGATCCCCGTGTGTCGCTCAACGGACAAGGTGACGGGCGTACAGGCCGCGAACGCCATCCGCTCGCGGCTCGAAGGCGATGTGTCGCCGCGCGCGGTCACGGTGATCTCCAAGGAGCAGATCGACACAACGCTCAAGGCTTCCGGCTATCCGGTTGACGAAGCGTTGAATCCTGCCGATGCCAAGGCGCTCGCGAACCTGCTGCGCGCCGATGAATACCTCGAGTGCAGCGCGTCCAGGACGGCAACGGGATTTCACGCCGACTCACGCTACCTCCTGGCGCGCGACAACAACGTCGCGCAGCCGCTGGGCGGCGCCGACGGCGCAAAGCTCGGTGATATTGCGACGACGATCTCGAGGAACATCCGCGAGGCACGCAAGCAGGTCGACGACGAGAAGGAGTGCTATTTCGCGACCCGCCTCGGGAAGCATGACGACGCGATCAAGCGTGGCCGTGCGGCAATCGCCAAGTACGACAAGGCAACGATGGCACGCCTCTGTCTCCTGAGCGCCTATCAGGGCAAGAAGGCGTCTGCCGACAGCATCATCAGGTTGGCGGAAGAGATCATTGCCATTGATCCGCTCAGCCGGCCCGCACTGACCGCAGCGTCGCCGCTGTATCTCGCCAAGGGCGACACGGGCGCATATGTGAAGACGCTAGGCTCCATGATCGCAGCCGATCCCACCAATGCGACGCTCGTCAATCGCGTGGTGAACGACCTCGGCGCGTTGGGCCGCTCGAGAGAGGCGATCCCGATCATCGAGTCCGCGTTGGCCGCCAATCCCGGTGATCCCGGGCTGACTCGCACCGCGTGGTTGATCTACCTCGCGTCCAGCGAGCTGAAAAAGGCGCTCGCCATGGGCGAGGAGATGATCAAGCTCGACACCTCTGCCCTCGACACGACGTTCGTCGTCCGCATGGCCGGCGCCGCAGTGTCGGACAGCAATCCGCAGAAGGCTCTCGAGTGGCTCGCGCGGGGAACGCAGAAGTTCCCGAACAGCGCGCAGCTCTGGCTCGTGCGCGGACAGCAGGAGCGCAAGCTCGGACAAACGCAGCAGGCACTCGTGTCCATCGCCCGGGCGTTGTCGATCAATCCCGCTGTGGAGAACGGCAACCTGGTCCTGGCGCAGACGTACGTCGAACTGATGCAGCCTGACAGCGGGTTGAAGTACATCCGCGCCGCAGCGGCCACGCCCAATGCCAACACGGCGTTGATTGGTGCGTTCGCGCTGTCGATCGGCAACCAGCTGTACAAGAAGGGCGCCGAGAGCAAGACCCGCGCGGACTACAAGCGCGCGGTTCCGGTGCTGCAGTTCGCGGATAGTGTGGGCGCAGGCATCAATGCCAAGTTCCTGCTCGGCGTGACCGCGTACCAGATCGGCGTTCTTGCCGCGACTGATGCGGGGCCGGCGAAGAGCTGCGACCTGGCGCGGGAGGCGCGGGATAACTTCGCCGTGGCGCAGGTCATGATTCCACCGACGGGACGTGAGCAGCCAGAAACGGCGGGGCAGATCATGCGGGCGCTCGCCCAGTACGGCCCCGTGGTCGAGAACCAGATCAAGCAGTTCTGT